>CALAED010000647.1 GCA_937891035.1 uncultured Thermomonosporaceae bacterium
CAGCATCGGGCGGATCAGGCGGGGCGGTTCAGCCATGGAGCGCCGCCCGTGCCGTCCGGCGAAAGCGGGGAGTCATCGCAAGGCCCGGTGCGGTGCGGTCAGCCGATGACGCCGATGAGGCGCCAGGTCATGGTCGCGTCGTCGTGGGCGAGCTCGACCTGCCCGGCCGCGTGCTCGCTGGCGGCGTGCAGCACGAAGTGGTGGACGGACGCCGGCGCGTCTGGCGCCAGGACCTCGAGGTCGCGCCACCAGTCCTCGTCGGTGACCCATCGCTCGATGAGATCTCCGCCCGAATAGCGACGACCACGCCATGTCCACGCCGTCGGCAGGCCGCGGTCGCTGGTCTCGACATCGGTGATCCGCTCGTTGTACGTCCTGTGGAGCATGTCGCCAGTTTCTTCGAACATGCGTACGAAAGCAAGGCCTTGGTGAAGGTATTACCGCACGTCACCGGAGGTGTGCCGGCTCCGTCGCTAAGCGCGGCGAGGGGGCGAATGATCGTCGACTTTGGGTGACTTCGGAAAGGTGGTTCCGGGGATCCGGTAGCCGACGCCCCGCACGGTCAAGATGATCTGTGGGTTTTCCGGATCGTCACCGAGGCGTTCGCGAAGCCGCCGGATGTGCACCGAGATGGTGTTGGTGATGACCTTGTCGGTCTTCCACACGTGCGTCTGGATGTTCCGCCGGCTCACCACCCGATCGGTGTTGATCATCAGGTAGTGCAGCAGCTCGAACTCGCGCAGCGGCATCTGTACGACCCGGCCACGCACCCGCACCACGTGCGAAACCGGATCGAGCTCGATGGGCCCGGCGGTGAGCACGCCGCCCCCGGACTCTCCCGGCACCCCTTCCGCGCGGGCGCCCTGGATGAGCGGCAGCAGCTCCGGCAGCCGGTAGGGCCGGGCGACGCACGCGTTCGCGCCCGCCGCGAGCGCCTTGACCGCGATATCGGCGTCGTCCGCGCCCACCCCGAGAATGACGGGAACGGACAGGTTCGCTCGTACGGCCTTCACGAGGGTCACGGCGTCCACCGCCGGCAGACCGGCACTGATCAGCAGGACGTCCGGATGGAGCGCCCCGGTGCGCAGCAACGCCTGCGCACCGTCGGAGCATACGGTGACCTCGACACCGCGCTCGGCCAGCGCGAGCACAAGCTCGTGACCCAGCACCTCGTCCGGGTCGGCGACCAGCATCAACGGGACGTGCGCTTTGGCAGGAGCGGGGAGCTGGGCTACCTCGGCAGCCTGTTCGTTCACGCTGTCGGGGCCCTTCTCAGCCGAAACGTCCGGTGATGTAGTCCTCGGTCCGCTTGTCCGACGGGGTGGTGAAGATCTGCCCGGTGAGGTCGTATTCGACGAGCCGGCCATGCCGTACGCCCTGGTCGTCCACATCGGCCGTAAAGAAGGCGGTGCGGTCGGATACCCGGGCGGCCTGCTGCATGTTGTGTGTGACGATGATGATCGTGAAGTCCTGCGCCAGCCCATGCATCAGATCTTCGATCTTGGCGGTGGCGATGGGGTCGAGGGCGGAGCAGGGCTCGTCCATCAAGATGACCTCGGGCTTGATGGCGATCGTACGGGCGATGCACAGTCGCTGCTGCTGACCGCCGGACAGCGACAGGCCGCTCTCCTTGAGCTTGTCCTTGACCTCGTCCCACAGCGCGGCCTGGCGGAGGGCCTCCTCGACTATGTCGTCCAAGCCCTTGCGGACGCCGTTGACGCGCGGCCCGTACGCGATGTTGTCGTAGATGGACTTGGGGAACGGGTTGGGCTTTTGGAACACCATGCCGATCCGCCGCCGGACCTCGATCGCGTCGACCTCGGGTGCGTAGAGGTCCTCACCGTGGTAGGTGATCTTCCCGGACACGCGGGCGCCGGGGATGAGGTCGTTCATCCGGTTGAAGCAGCGCAGCACGGTGCTCTTGCCGCAGCCGGACGGGCCGATCATGGCGGTGATCTGGCGGCGTCCGATCGCCATGGTGACGTCGCGTACCGCCTCATAGTCGCCGTAGTAGACGCTGAGATCGGCGACCTCGAACACCGTGTCGGCCAGCCCGGGCGCGCCGCGGTGGGTGTAACGCAGGAACGTCTGCACCGGAGGGGCGTCTTCGTCCTGCTTGGCGGTCCCTTGGCGAGGCTCGGTCACTGCGCTTCTCCTGATGGGTTCATGGGGGTTCACCAGCGCTTTTGGTAACGGTTGCGGAGCCAGATGGCCACCGAGTTCATGGCGAGCAGGATCGTCAACAAGATCACGATGGCGGCCGCGGCGAGGGTGTGGAACTCGGCTTCGGGCTCCTTGATCCAGTTGAAGATCTGGATCGGCAGCACCGTGTAGGAGTCGGTCAGGCTCGCGGGACTGAATGTGATGTGGGTGACGGCGCCGAGGAGTAGCAGCGGTGCCGCCTCGCCGATCGCCCGGGACAGGGCGAGGATGGCGCCGGTGGCCATCCCGGGCACCGCCGCGGGCAGCACCTGTCGCCAGATCGTCTGCCACTGGGTCGCGCCGAGCGCCAGCGAGCCTTGCCGGATGGAGTTCGGCACGGCGCGAATCGCTTCGCGGGCGGCGATGATGACCACCGGCAGCACCAGCAGCGAGAGCGTCAGCGCCGCCGTGATCAATGTGATCCCCAACCCGATGCCGCGGGCGATGATGCCGAGTCCGAGAATGCCGTAGACGATGGACGGGACGGCGGCGAGGTTCTGGATGTTCAGCTCGATGATCCGGTTGTACCAGCGCTCGCGGTCGGCGTACTCCTCCAGATAGATCGCCGTCATCACGCCGATCGGGATGCAGAACACCGCGGTCAGCGCGATCACGTAGACCGTGCCGAAGATCGCTGACTGCGCGCCTGCCCGCTCCGGGAAGAGCCGGGAGGGGAAGTTCTCCCACAGCCGCGCATCCAGCCGCGGCCAGCCCTCGGTCACGACATAGACCAGCAGGATCACCAGGAAGAGCACCGCGATGACCAGGCTGACCAGCAGGGTCAGGCGGAAGGCCGGCTCCAGCGGCCGGCGCGGGCCGACCAGCCGCGGTGGGGCGCCGGTGGCCTCGCGGTCGGTGACGGCGGTCATTCGTACACCTCGCGGTATTTGCGGACCAGGCGGATGCTGATGGCGTTCATGATGAACGTGAGGAAGAACAGCAGCGCGCCGACAGCGAAGATCGTCGTGTAGTCGAACGACGCCGTCGGCAGGTCGCCTTGGCCGGCGGCGGCGATGTAGCTGGTCATCGTCTGCATCGCCGACAGCGGGTTGAACGTCCACTTCGGCTGCAGGCCGGCGGCGATCGCGACGATCATCGTCTCGCCGACGGCGCGGGAGATCGCCAGCACGACGGCGGCCACGATGCCCGACAGCGCGGCCGGCACGACCACGCGGAGAGCCACGATGCGTTTGGTGGAGCCGAGCGCGTACGCGCCTTCGCGTAGCTCGTGCGGGACCGCCGCCATCGCGTCCTCCGACAGCGACGCCACCGTGGGGATGATCATTACGCCCATGATCAGGCCCGCCGACAACGCGTTGAAGACCTCGGGGCCGCCGCCTCCCGGCCAGATGTCCTGGAGGAAGGGGGTGAGGAGGGAGAGCGCGAAGAACCCGTACACCACCGTCGGGATGCCCGCGAGGACCTCGAGCACCGGCTTGAACGTCGCGCGGACCTTGGGCCGGGCGTACTCGCTCAGGTAGATGGCCGCCGCGAGCCCCAGGGGGACGGCGACGGCGATGGCGATCGCGGTGGTGACCAGGGTCCCGGCGATCAACGGGAGAACCCCGTAGCTCGGCGGGGTGAACAGCGGAGACCAGTTGGTGCCGGACAGGAAGTCCCAGACGCCGACCCGCTCGAAAAAACGCAGGGTCGGCGGGATCAGCGAGACGACGATGCCCACGGTCGTCGCCACGGACACCAGGGAGGCGATCAGCAGCGCGAACTTGATCACCGCCTCGCCGTACCGAGGACGGCTACGCCGCAGGGACCCGGAGATCCCTGCGGCGAGCGGTGGCGTCTTTGTCGTCACTGACCGGCCTGCTGCTTGAGTGCGGTCAGCGCCTGCTTGAGCTTGGCGTCCTGCTCGGGGTTGAGCGGAACGAACTTCGCCAGTTCCGCGATCTTGGCGTGGTTGGTGACGTAGAACTCCACGAACGCGAGTACCTCGGGCCGCTTCAGCGAGGCGGCCTTCGGGTAGATGAACAGCGGTCGAGAGAGCGGCTTGTACGTGCCGTTCTGCGCGGTTTGCACGCTGGGCGTCACACAGCCGTCGCCACCGTCGATCT
>CALAED010000648.1 GCA_937891035.1 uncultured Thermomonosporaceae bacterium
GCGCGCCGACGACATGGACGTCAACATCACCAAGGAAAAGCAGAAGACCAACATTCGCTCGTCGACCGCCGAATCCTTCGAACGGCTGACGCCGCCCCGCGTGCTGAGCCTGGAGGCGGCGTTGGAGTTCGTCGCCGACGACGAGTGCGTCGAGCTCACCCCGACCGCGATCCGGTTGCGCAAGGTCGTCCTCGACGCCAAGGAGCGCGAACGCATCCGCGCCCGCGCCAAGCGTTCCTGACGCCAACCCCGGCCCGTATCACCGGCCATACATATCGGACAGTCCCACCAGACTGACGTCGTGCCGAGTTCCGGCTACGAGGTCGTCCTGAAAACCGGTGCGGCTGAAGAGCACCGCCGGCGACGGCCAACAGCGCGTGCGACGGGTTGAACATCGTTGCGGCCAGCCAAGTGTCGAGGTCGGCCACGACCCGGGCGGGGGTGTCGCGGTCAACTCCTTGTATCCAGGGACGCCGCCCACAATCGCGTGCAACCGCAAAGCGGTCTCCGGATCCTCGATGCCCCAAAACTCCGCCGACTCCACGTGGTTGAACTGCTCAAGGCAGATGTTGAGGATCGCCCGGCCGTAGAGCGCTTTGGTCTCCGAAAGAAGCCTCGACATGACCGAAAGCGCGGAACCGCAGATGATGATCCGTACCGCCGGGTGCCCACCACCGAGCGTGGGGCCGTAGGTGTCATACAGCATTTGCAGCACACCGGGAATCTCCGGGGAGTGCGCCATCAAAAACGGAAGCTCATCGATCACGATCAGCTGGACCGTTTTGGTCGAGGTCGCCCTTTCGCCCGCGATGCGTACGGCAGTGTGAAGTGCGTCCTCCCAGTTGCCGAAGGCCATTCCAGGGGGAAGGCCGGCCCACCCGACGAGGCCATCGGCGAACCGCTGCAGCGCCAGCGACGTAACCAGTCATCTGGACATCCGCACGTTCCGCGGAGAGACCGCATGGTCGCTTCACCCGTTAGCGGGTTCGCTCGGCTTGGAGCGCGGGGAGAGGCCGAGTTCGGCGCGGGCGGCGGGCGTGTCCTCCAGGATGTGCCAGGATGCGAGCCTGCCGTCGCGGACGTCGGCCAGCCAGATAACAGTGAGTCGCGCCTCCCGCTCGTCGGGCAGGCCGAGGTGCGATCCTGTTGTATGTCCAGCCACCGCGACACGTCCGGCACGTTCGACGATCTCGTGCGGATAGATCACATAGTCAGGGAACGCGGTGGCGTAGCCCTCCCAGGCGGCGGTGTTGGCGGTGATGCCGACCACCGGTGGTTCGTCGAGCACCACGAGACGATGGTCATCGGTCATCAGGCCGGCCAGCCCTGGCACATCACCGTGGTTGATGCGATCGATGAAGCTCACGACGGCCGCCTGGGGCGGTAGTGGATGCCTAGTCATGATCCATTGTCACTAGATCGCCCACCCGTCACCTCGTCCATGGTGACGAGACTTCTCAGGGCCCACGTCCTCCTGTCGTCGCGGAGCGGGTGCGTAGGATCGCCGACGTGGCACTGCGACCTGTTCAGGTGAACATCAAGGCTCTTGATCACTCGGCGGTCGGCCGCTTTTGGGCGGAGGCGCTCAGCTGGAGTGTTTCCAGCGGGCAATCAGGCGTGACCACCTACGTTGGACCCGGCGGCTTGGTTTGGCCGGACCCGAGCGCGGTCGGCGTCGACGTCGTTTCCGTCCCGGAACCCAAGACAACAACAAAGAACCGTGTGCATCTCGATCTCGCCACCACCTCTGCGGACCACCAGGTGGAGTTGGTCGCGCGACTCCAGGATCTCGGTGCGACGCCCGTCGACGTGGGCCAGGGCGACGTGCCGTGGACGGTCCTGGCCGACCCGGAGGGCCATGAGTTCTGCGTCCTCGCCCCGTCCTGACGGGAAGCCTTAACGACATCCCGGCACGTGAGCCTGGCCGGACTGAGGACCGTTGGGGTGGGCAGCCCTGGGCGGAACGGCCGGCACCCCCAGAGAAGGGGCGGTGCATCTGCTGGGGGTGGCCCGTCGTGGTGACTTGCGGGCGAGTTAGCGCATGGCGCCGCTGTCTCGGATGTCCTTGAGATCATCGCTGATCTTGAAGACGACGATGAAAAACTCAAGGTAGAGCCGTGCGGTGATCAGATAAAGCAGCCAGCCGAGCGGGGCAAGGATGATCATCAGCAGGCCTGCCGCTGAGCCGTTGCCGAGTCCGACGAGGCCGGACACCACGAGGACGATCGCCAGGATGGTGATGATGATCAGTGACAGGACATACAGGAACTTGACGAGCTTCGGCGCGATGAAGTTGTCGAAGCCGAAGTCGAAAAGCGACCCGAAAAAGCCCTTGTCATTGTCATAGCGCGGGCCGCTCGGCTGCTGCTGATAGCCCGGATGTGCCTGTGGTGGATAGGGCGCCTGCGGAGGCGGCTGCTGCCAGCCGCCCGGCTGCGGGGGACCATAAGGTGGATTCGCCAACGTGTCCTCCTTGGCAAGGTGAAGTGGGGGTTAGGGATTGTGCAACTCCCCCCGAGGTTGATTCGCGTCCCAGACAATATCCCGAACTAGGGGCGTATGTCCGTGTCGCGTGCAGCCAAACGCGGTGCGCCGCCAGCGACTCGGCGCTCACATAGACGCTCAGCTAAGGTATACGGTTCCTGTGACATCTGCCGCGAGTCGCAACAAATCGCCCTCTCGCAAGGGAACATCGACCCCTGGCGGTATCCGTTCGCCGTTGACATAGGTGCCGTTGGTCGAGTTTTCGTCCCGCACCCGCGGCTGGCCGGCCGCGTCGAGCGACACGGTCGCGTGTCGCCGGGAAACGTTGTCGTACTGGGTAAAGGTGGCCGCGACCGGCGACTGGCCGGCGTCCCGCCCGAGCACGAGACGCTGCCCGACGGGGATCTTCACCTCTCCGGCGGGGAAGGCGAGCCGCAACACCGGCGGTGGCCGCAGCGGCCGCAGGCACTGCACGCAGACGGTCGCGTGCGGATCGGTGATCACGGCTTCGCAGTGCGGGCACATGAACGCCGTACTCTCGTCGCCATCACCCCGCGAACGGGCGAATCGCCGCTCCTCCGGCGGCACCAGGGTCTCTTCGCGCCGCGCCGGAACCGGCGGCGGGGCCGACCGAATTGACGGCGGCCGGGATGGCGGGCCGGGCGGCCCGCCAGGCCCACCGGGACCGGCAGGCCCGCCTG
>CALAED010000649.1 GCA_937891035.1 uncultured Thermomonosporaceae bacterium
ACAGGAAATCGCGGCCCTGTGGCAGAGTAACCGGCTGACCGTACTGTACGGACCGTCCGGGGTGGGCAAGACCTCATTGCTTCACGCCGGGCTGATCCCGTTGCTCGATCGCCGGCGAATGGACGTGTGGCCGCCAGGCCGGCTGGCACTCGCCCCCGGCATCGCCTCTCGCAATCCTTACCTCGGCGCCCTGCTGGTCTCGTGGCCGGACCTCGCCGATCCGGCGGCGCATAGTCTGCGAGAGGTGCTGGACGCTCGCGGCCGGCTCACCGATCGCTATGGCGACCCGATGCCCGTTCTCATCGCGATCGATCAGGCTGAGGAGTTGTTCCTCGACGCTCCGTTATTCGTGCGCGAACGCGAGGAGTTCATCGCCGAGCTGTCGGCGCTGCTTTCCGAACAGCGCGGGCTTCGGCTGCTGCTGTCGATTCGCGAGGACCATCTCGCCGCGCTCCTTCCGTATGAGGACTGGCTCGGGCACGGCGCCAGAGCCCGGTTCCAGCTCGCTCCTCTTTCCCGCGCGGCCGCCCTTGACGCAGCCCGGCTCCCCATGGCCCGCACCGAACGCATGTTCTCGCCCGATGCCGCGGAGCTGTTGGTCGACGAGCTCCGAACGATACGGATGACCGACGCTCTCGGCGACGAGGTCGTCACCATGACTGACACTGTCGAACCCGTTCAGCTCCAGCTCGCGTGCACCTCGCTGTGGGCTACGTTGCCGCCCGAGGTGCGGGTGATCACCACCGGGCACATCCGAGAATATGTCGATGTCGATCAGTTCCTCGCGGCGTTCTGCCAAGAGGCGCTGACTACGGTGGGGCGGCGGCATGGCCTGCCCGTCGTCCGGCTACGGAGCTGGCTGCAGCAGACCTTCATCACAGAGCTCGGCACGCGCGGTACGGCCTATGAAGGCATCTCCCACACGGCCGGCATGCCGAACGCGATCGTCCGCGATCTGGAGAACGAACGGATCCTGCGCGCGGAGCGCATCCGCGGTTCTCGGTGGTACGAGCTCCAGCACGACCGGTTGATCAAACCTCTGCTCCAAGCCGACGCCGCCGAGTATTTGGAAGCGGCCGTTCTCGCGCTGGAGGAAGAGACACTCGAGTTCGCCCGCGACCAGGCCCGGCGCGCGGTCGAAGCGGCCGCCGGCCAGCTGAGGCCACGCGCGCGCGCCGAGGAGCTGCTCGGGCAGATCGCCCTGGCGATGGGGGAGACGGCCGAGGCCGAACAGCACTACCG
Organism: uncultured Thermomonosporaceae bacterium; assembly: GCA_937891035.1. Classification (GTDB taxonomy): domain Bacteria; phylum Actinomycetota; class Actinomycetes; order Streptosporangiales; family Streptosporangiaceae; genus CALAED01. The sequence continues at coordinate 1,243 of CALAED010000649.1, forward strand.
GACCGCGGCGGACTTGTACGAAGTGCTCCGGGAGTCGTCGGCGGTCGGTCGCGTCCTCGGCCGGCGGGGGCGACTAGAACTGACCTGCGGCCGATACTCCCAAGCCGTGTCGACCTTGCGCGCGGCCGTGCGGCGCGAACCTGGCAACGCCCCCGCGCACGTGGCGCTGGCGACCGCGTTGTGGTTCAGCGGGCAGCCGCGCTCCGCGGTGATCGTCCTAGACGGGGTGCTCGCCGACCGCGGCAACCTCATTGAGGCGCTTCGGCTGCGCGGCGAGATCCTCTCCGACTTGGGCGAGGCCGTGTCGGCGCTGCGCGACCTCGACCGGGCTCGGCGTGGACAAGGCGCCGAGACACTTGCCGCACGGGCGCTGGCCCTGGCCCTCGTGGGAAGGCTGGACGCCGCCGAGCAGGAGGCCGCGGACGCCCTCGCCGACGGGGGCGAAAGCGGCCCCGTACTGTTGCGGGTCGCAAGGGCCACCGAACTGCGCGGCGGATCTGGATCGCCGCTGGCGTGGGAACTGGCCCGCCGGGCGTTGGACGCCGGCAATCCCGCCCTCCCATCGCACCTGCGCGCCGAGGCCGAGCGGCTCGCCGGGACGCGGGCGACTTCGTGATCAGCCCGTACGCTCACGTCATCGCCGCGGCGGCGCGGGTGCCGGGTTCGGTGCCGCCTCAGCTGTCGGCTGACGCGGTATGACGAAAGCCCGTCCCGTGTTCTCGCAGCCACTGGGCTCGATGTCGCCGGGCGATGCGGCGTACCTCCGCTGAGATTCCGGCGGGGACCCGCTCGTCGAGATAAGGCGACAGCGCGCGGGAGACGCCTGTCACGAACGCTTCACCGGACTTCGTGAGCCGGCCGGACCCCAGCACCGTACGTACGACCTCGGCCGTGGCGTCCCGCCAATGGGCGAACTCCCGGTTGGCCCGTACCTCGGCACCGGCGCGTTCGACGGCCCGCTGGCGGTGCCAGAACGCGACGACGGCGAGGTGGGCGTAGATGCCTTGCAGCAACCCGCTCAGCGGCCGCGGATCAGCTCGCCAGGGAGCGTAGAAACGCGCCTCACCACCGCCGGAAGCGATCATCGGCACCATATCCAGCAGCGCCGACATCTTGGCGTGCTGCACTTCGTGCGCGAGGGTCACCGCCAGCGTCACCGGATCGGGTGGGTCGGAAACCGCCACGCTACCGAACGTCTCCCGGGAGGTGGAGCTGTTCAGTCCCGAGGGTGGGGGGCAGAGGGGGACGAGCGTCCGGATACAGGCCGCGATCTCGTCAGCGACCCCGGAGTGGTGCCGGGTGAGCAACTCCCACGCGGGTTCGAGCAGGTCCCGCCACCGGGACATCTGGGTGTCGGTGAGCCTGCCGCGGAGATTCGGCAGGCCTGGCGCGCGGTAGGGCTCGACGTCATCGACGAAGATCGACAACCGAGTCGCGCCGGCGCCAACCGTCACGCGGCGCAGTGGCTCCCAACCCGGCACATCGTCGAAGGGCCAGCAAAATCCTCCGAGCCGCTGGGCCTGTGCGTTCGGCCGACCGGACCGAATGCGTACCCGGTCAACGCCGTCGAGCCCGGTGATCCTGCCGAGCGATGGCAGGCTGGCGGCCCCGTCGATGACCGGTACGTCCACCTCGCCGGCGAGTCCCGCCTGGATCGCCGCCGCCGCGGCGATGCCGCCGAGCTGCGCGGGAAACGCCTCGGTGGCGCCGGGGCGGTCCAGCGCCTTCAGAGTGTGCAGCGCCCAGGCCCCCACGGACGGGTAGGTCAACACGGCATTGACGGCATCCGGTGCCCGCGCCTGCAGACGGGCAAGCTCCGCGTAGGCGGCGCCCGCCGCTTCGCTTTGCGGGTGGCC
>CALAED010000650.1 GCA_937891035.1 uncultured Thermomonosporaceae bacterium
GCTGACGACGGAGCCGGCGGCCAGGACTCCGGATGACGTCGTGAACTGGCGCGCCTCCTGGAACAGCACCAGCATGATCTGGTGCGCCTCGGATCCGCCGAGCAGCAACCCGACGACGAAGTCGTTCCAGACGAGCACGAACTCCAGCACGGCGACGGTGAGCACGGCCGGCCAGCTCAGCGCGGCCACCGCGAGTAGCGCCGACGCCGGCTCCGGTTCCAGTTGCCTGGTCCGTACGACGTCGCGCGGCACCAGGGCGAAGGCGTTGCGCAGCAGCAGGACGGCCAGCGGCGTGCCGAAGGCCGCGTGCACGATGACCAGCGAGGTCGGCGCCCCCAGCAGGTGCAGGTGGTTGAAGACGTTGCCGAGCGGCAAGATGACCGCATGCGGCGGGACCACCGCGAGCACCGCGGTGAGCCCGATGAGCACCCTGACGGTCAGCCGCGACATCCCGCCCCACGCCAGCGCGTACGCGGCCGGCACGGCGACGAGGACCAACAGGATCGCCGCCGCCAGCGCCCGGCCGCCCGTACTGACCAAAGCGCTCGCCAACTCGCCGCTGCCGAAGGCCTGGCGATAGGAGTCGAGCCCGAACGCGCCGTCCCACCACCCCGAGCCGGCCGCCGCCCGTGGGGTGTGCAGTGACGTGAGGACGAGCACGAGCAGCGGCATGGCCCAAAACACGACGGCGAGCGCGGCGAACAGCCGGATCGCCCAGCGCCGCGGGCCGGCCGCCCTCGCCACCCGCCGCTCGGACCCCGGCGGGCGACCGCCGCCCGGCCACTCCCGGCTCAGCCCCCACAAACAGGCGAGCGCCGCGCCTCCGACGATGAGGAACATCAATGTGGCGAGCGCGGCCGCGGCGCCGTCGCCGAGGTCGCTTTGCCAGCGCCACCAGTGCAGCCCCACCACGTCGAACCGGTCCTGCATCGATCCCGGCACGGTGATCACCACCATGTCGAAGATCCGTGCGGTGCCGACCAGCACGATGAGGAGGACGAGCGCTCCGACGGGAAAGAGTGCCGGCACGATCACGCTGGTCAGCTTGCGGACCGGCCCCGCCCCGAAGGTGCGCACGACGCGCAGCAGGTCGCGGGGTATCTCGCCGAGCCCGGCCCGGAAGACCACGGCGGCCAGCCCGATCCACTGCCAGGCGAACGCGCTGGCGAGCACCACCCAAAGCCAGCCGGAGCCGAGGAACGGGACCTCCACGTCGCTTACGGTGCTGATCAGCGCGCTGACGGTGCCGCGTGCCGGTCGCGGGTCGAAGATGAGCCTGAAGGCGATCCCGCTGACGAGTGCGGACGCCGCGACCGGCGCGGCGAACACTCCGATGAGGAAGGCGTGGCCGCGGCGGCCGCCACGGCCGAGCCGGGCCAAGGCCAGTCCGCCAAGGCACACAAGCGGCGCGAACGCCAACCACCAGACGCTGTTGCGGATCGCGTGCCGTACTCCGCTGTCACCGGCGATCTCGCGGTAGTGGGCGCCCCAGCCGGCGAGGCTGACGACGATCGTGGTGACCAGGGGCAGGACGAGCAGGACGCCGACCAGCACCGCCGCCGGCACCAACAACAGCAGCGGCCGCCATGGCCGCGGCGGCCGGCCCTCGCCCGCCGAGCGGGTGTCCGCCCGGGGGGCGAGCTCGAACAACAGCTCCTCACCCTTCACGCCGATCCCCTCACGCCGATCTCCGGGCGGCCGCGTCTAGTGCCGTCATGGCCCGATCGGCGGCCCGATCGGCGCGTTCGGCCCGTTCGGTAGCGGACTCGCCGGGGGCCCGCGGCGTCGACACCTCGACGAAGAAGTCCTTGAAGATCTTCCAAGTACCGCGGCCCTCGGCGCCGGCCAGCCGGCCGCCGAGCTGATCGGACAGGTCGAAGGTCACCAGGCCGCCGTCGCCGCTGCCGGCGACGACGTCCTCGATGAGCGGTCCGGCGTTGAGCCCGGGCGGGTAGGCGACGCCGCGGGCCGGATCGTTGATGGTCAGGAAGCCGCCCTCGCCGGCCCAGCGGCCGGCCGCCCGCGGCGTGGCCAGCCAGTCGATGAGCTCACCGCCGCCCTCGGTCGCCGGCCGCAGCAGCACGGCGGCGTCGCCGCCGACGAGCACGGGCCGCTCGACGATGCGCGGGAACGCGAACCACTCGATCTGGTCCGACGGCGTGGTGGCGTACTGGGTGATGAAGGGCCAGGCGAAGTCGGCTCCGGCGACCATCGCGGCCCGGTCGTACCGGAACACATCGAGCAGCGACTGGTCGAACTGGGTCTGCAGGGCCCGCCCGGCTCCGCCGGCGACGACGCCGGGGATGCTCCACGCCTCGCCAAGCCGGCGCAGCGCAGCCAGCACGGACGGATGTCGCCACGCCGCGGCGCCGGCGGCGAGCGCACGGTAAACCTGGGGGTCGAGGCTGAGCAGGACGTTTTCGAACCAGTCGGTGAGCACCCACCCGTCCGCCGCGCCGATGGACAGCGGCGGCCGGCCCCGCGAGGCGAGGTCACGGCACAGCGCCAGCCACGCGTCCCAGTCGCGGGGCGGCCGGCCGGCGCCGAGCAGGCCGGACCGGTACCAGACGAGTGACTTGTGCGCGACCTTGAACCAATGGCCGTACACCTCGCCGTCGAAGGTGAGCAGCCGGTCCCACACGGAGTCGGTGGCCCGCTCGGCCCGCAGCGGCACCAGGTGGTCGCGGTTATCCCGCACCAGCTGCGGAAACGGCACCAGCGCGACGTTCGGCGCCGCCGTGCCGGCCACGCGGTTACCGACGAGCACGGCGATGTCGTCGCCGGCTGACTGCACGCTGACGCTCCAGGTGTCCCGGCCGGGAAAGGCGTCAAGGACCTTGCGGAACTGGGTGAGCTCCCAGCCGCTCCACACTCCGGCCACCCGGATGCCGCTCCGGCCGTCGCCACAGCCGGCCGCGAGCGCGGGCAGCGCAAGCACTTTGATCGCGTCTCGTCGTCTCATCGGCCCCGTCTCGTCGTCACATCAGCCCGTCACATCAGCCCGTCACGTCAGCCCGTCACACAGCCCGTCTCATCGGCCTTTTCGCCCTATGGTGCCGAGCCCACCGGACGTGCCGGACCCGTCCTTGCCGCCCCGGCCGCCCTGGTCGTCTCGACCGTTCTGATGCTCACCAGCGTCGCGGTCGCGCTGTCCGTCGGGTGGGTCGTCGTCGCGGTCGCCCTGGTCGCGGTGATCGGCGCGCCGGCCGGTGTCGGCGCCGTCGCGGCGGGCGGTGTGCAGCCGGCCGCTCAGCTCATAACCACGATCGCGGGAATCGGTGATCACCAGCACCGCGAGGTCCTGCTCACGCGCGGTCGCCACCGCCGCCCGGCACGCCGGGTGCCCGTCGCGATCTTCGATGACGACGGCGACGGGTTCGGGCTGCGCGCACAGCGCCCGCGCCACGGCCACCCGCAGCCGCTGCACCGGGGACAGCTCGTGTGGATGCCAGTGCAGCACCTCGCTCAGGCCCAGCCGCCTGGCGATGTCGCTGACCCGCGTCGCCGCCGCCCTGCCCTGGGCGTAGGCGATGTTGCCGGCCACGCTGAGGTGCGGCAACAGACCGCCGCCGAGCGGGATCAGCGCTATCCGGCGGCCGGTCGGCCCGCGCCGGGTGACATCCGTCCTGTCGAGGGAGACCGAACCGGCGACCGGCCGGGCAAGACCCACGATGACGTCGGCGAGCGCCGCCGCCGGGACGGGCTCCGCGATCACCACGACGACCGCGCGCCGCTCCACCACCAGCGGGTCGGGATCGATGGCGTAGCGAGCCCCGGCCTCCCAGCGCAGGCCGTGCAGCCGCAGGGTCTTGCCGTCGTGCGTGGCCGCCCGCGCGGCCCTCGCCGCGGCCGGCCGGCCGCCGCCGAACAGGTCGTCCAGCCACCCGAGGAACCGTTTCGCCCCTGCCGTGCCGCCGCCGGCCGCCGATGCGTCGGCCGGCGCGGGTCCCGGCTCGGGCAGGCTGACCCAAGCCGTCGTCTTGGTCTCTTTGACGGCGACCGTCACCTGCCGGTACGTGGCCGGGGCGCACTCGGGCGTGTGCCGGATGACGTCGTCGAAGAACCAGTTCGAAGCGATCAGTGCCACCTCGCCAGGCCCGGCGGCCAGCGCCGACTTCAGGTCGGGGGAGTCCAGCAGACGGAAGGTCAGGTCGAGGGCGGCACCCGCGACGCCATGGCCGTCGTGATGCACCTCGCCGGCGTGCAGGGCGACGCGCAGCCGGATGCGGGCCTCGGGCGGATGCGATTCATTGTGGCGGCGCAGCGCCGCCGCCAGTGGTCCCGACAGCCGCGCCGCCACGTGGCTCTTGGGCACGTCCGCCCGGATCAGCGCGAACGCCCCGTCGCCGCGATCCTCGTGGTAGGTGTCCTCCCACGGCACCCCGACCTTGGCGAACGCCTCGCCGAGCGCCCGATATAGACCGTCGCGGACGGCGAGCCGGTGTGGGTTGGTACGGCGCCGATCTCCAAACTTTTCCACGTCGACGGCGACGATCGTCCGATGCACCGCGGGGGGCAGCGCGCGCATGTGACCAGGCTCCACAGTTGCCTATGGCGGGAGGGTCGACACCAGACCCCCGAGCCCTGGATGACCTTGACAGGGCTCCATGCTATGACGGGAGACGGTCGGCGACGTCGCCAAGCCCGGCGTGGCAGGATCCGGCCCTGACAATCCACCCCGACAATTTCGCCGACAACCCCGCCGACAACCCCCCGACAACCCGGTCCGAGGAGTGCGCCCATGATGCTGCGAGACGAGCGCCGGCAGATCGTCGACGCCTGCCGGAAGATGCGGGCCGACGGCCTCGTCGTCGGCACCTCGGGCAACATCTCGGTCCGCGCCGGCGACCTGGTCGTGGTGACGCCGAGCGGTCTCGACTACGACGCGATGACCCCGGAGTCGGTCGGGGTCCATCGTCTCGACGGCGCGCCGGTGGAGGCGAGGCTGGCGCCCACCACCGAGATGGCGATGCACCTCGCCGTCTACGCCCGCACGGACGCGGGGGCCGTGGTGCACACCCACTCGACGGCGGCCACCGCGCTGTCCACGGTCAGCGACGAACTGCCCCCGATCCACTATCTGGTCGCGCTGTTCGGCGGGCCGGTCCGGGTCGCGTCGTACGCCACGTACGGCACGCCCGACCTCGCCGCGAACATGGCGGCCGCGCTCGCCGACCGGACCGCCTGCATCCTGGGCAACCACGGCACGCTCGTCTACGGCGCCGACCTGGCCGAGGCCTATGCGCACGCCGCCTACCTGGAGTGGCTGTGCGAGCTGTACCTGCGCGCCACGGCGGTCGGCACGCCGCGGCTGTTGCCGCTCGCCGAAATCGACCGCGTCAAGGCCAAGCTCGCCGGGTACGGCGTCCACCCGGCCCCCGACGTCCCGGCGCCGGAGGCCTGAGCGCGTAGCGGCGCGCCGTCCCGGGTTCCCGGCCGGCCTCAGCCCGGTCCGCCGGGAAGGTCCAGCCGGCGGGCGAGGCGTTCCCAATGGTGGTCGCCGTCGCCGAAGCTGAGCGCGGCGGCCATGGCGTGCCGGGAGTACAGGTGCAGGTCATGTTCGCTGGTGAAGCCGATCGCGCCGTGCACCTGATGGCCGCGTGCGCACACGCGTTCGGCGGCCTCGCTCACCCATGCCTTGGCCATCGACACCTCGGTTTGGGCGGCGAGCCCCGCCGACAGCCGCCAGATGGCCTCATAAGCGATGAACCGTGAGGTCAGCACGTCCATGGCCATGTCGGCGCAGTGGTGCTGGACCGCCTGGAAGCCGCCGATCGGCCGGCCGAACTGCTCGCGCTCGGTGGCGTAGTCCACCGTCATGTCGAGGACCTGCTGCGCCGCGCCGACCAGTTCGGCGCACGTGGCGGCCGCGCCGTAGGCGAAGATCGCCTCGGCGACGGCGTCGCCGCCGGGCAGCGCGCGCTCGCCCGGCACCTTGACGCCGGCGAAGCCGACCCGGTGCGGGCGG
>CALAED010000651.1 GCA_937891035.1 uncultured Thermomonosporaceae bacterium
CCCCGATCGCCGGATAGGAGTTGCGGAGATACGGCATGCGCAGGAACGCCGAACGCCACGCCCCGGCCTGCCCGCCGCGTGGCCCGCGCGGCGGATCAGCCTGACCTCCATGGGCTCGGACCAGGTCCAGGGCCCGGTCCATCCAGGGCTCGACCGGGTGATCGGCGGATTCGAAGCCCAGCACGAGCAGGGCGCGCTCGCCGTCGCCGCCGGAGGTGAGCCGGGCTTCGGTGGCATCGAGCAGCCGGCAGTTCGCAGGGTGCAGCCCGGCCTGGGCGATCGCCCGTACCGCCTCGCCGCCCGCCGCGAAGGAGCCGAACCTTGCCGTGGCGGTCAGCCGGTGGGCGGGACGCGCCTGCACCCGCACCCACGCCTCGGTGATGACGCCGAGCGCGCCCTCGGAGCCCAGCAGCATCCGGTCCGGCGACACGCCGGCGCCGGAGCCGGGCAGCCGCCGTGACTGCCACGTGCCGCGCGGCGTGATCGCCCGCACCGACTCGACGAGGTCGTCGATGTGCGTGGCGAGCGTCGCGAAGTGCCCGCCCGCCCTGGTGGCGATCCAGCCGCCGAGCGTGGACAACTCGTACGACTGCGGGAAGTGCCGCAGGGTGAGACCATGCTCGCCGAGCCGCTGGTTGAGCGCCGGTCCGGTCGCGCCCGCCTGGATCCGCGCGGCCCGCGACGTGGGGTCGACATCGAGCACGCCGCCGAGCCGGGACAGGTCAAGGCTGATCGCCCGGCCCAGACCGCGCGGCTCCACCCCGCCGACGACGCTGGTGCCGCCGCCATAGGGGATGACCGCGGCCGCGGCGTGCTCGGCCCACTCCAGCACCCGCTCGACGTCCCGTTCGTCTCGCGGGTAGGCGACCACGTCGGGCGGATCGTCGAAACGGCCTCTGAAAGCCCTGATGAGGTCGCGGTAGGCCTGCCCGTAGGTGTGGGTCATCCGGTCGTACGGCTCGGTCGTGCAGATGCCGGCCAGCGCGGCGGGCGGGACGAGCCGGGGCGCCGGGAGCCGCACCGCCGCCGGCGGCACCGGATCTTCCAGGTCGCCGTCCAGCTTGAAGCCGGTCCCGCCCGCCATGAGCTCGGCGAGCCCGGCCGCGTCCCCGGCCGTCGGCTCTTCGTCCGCGTATCCCCATGCCCAGTGACTGCGCCGCCGCGCCATGCCCAAAGTCTGGCACGGCACCCGGCGGCCGGCTCGTACCGGACGGAAGGGTCAGGAGGCGCGTCCGTGGCGGTGCGGCACATCGCCGTCGTGCCCGCCGGGGAGGGCCTGTTCGGCCCAGATGGTCTTGCCGTGCGGGGCCTGTCGGGTCCCCCAGCGCTTGGTGAGCCGGGAGACGAGCAGCAGGCCGCGGCCGGCCTCGTCGAAGGCGCGGGCCGGCCGGAGGTGCGGAGCTGTGCTGCTGCCGTCGGAGACCTCGCAGATGAGCCTTTGGTCCCGGATGAGCCGCAGCTGGATCGGACCCACGGCGTGCCGGATCGCGTTGGTGACGAGTTCGGTGACGATGAGGCCGGTGACGAACGCCGCGCCGGCGAGCCCCCAGCCGGTGAGCCGAGTGGTCACCTGTTTGCGGATGTCGGCGACGACCGCCGGGTCGGTGGCCACGTCCCAGACGGCGACCTGGTCGCCGTCCAGCGCGTGCGTGCGGGCGACCAGCAGCGCCACGTCGTCCTCCTGCCGGTCGGGGAGCACGGTCTCGAGCACGTTGTCGCAGGTGGCGTTCAGCGACGGCTCGGGATGGGCCAGGGCACGGCGCAGGCGCTCGATCCCGTAGTCGATGTCGTGGTCGCGGGACTCGATGATGCCGTCGGTGTAGAGGGCGAGCACGCTTCCCGCCGGCAGTTCGATCTCGACGCTCTCGAACATCAGCCCGCCGAGGCCGAGCGGGGGACAGGCGGGCACGTCGAGGAGGCGGGCGGCCCCGTCCGGGGTGACGAGCACCGGCAGCGGGTGGCCGGCCCGGGCCAGTTCGCAGCGGCGGGAGACCGGGTCGTAGACCGCGTACACGCAGGTGGCGCCGAGATCGTTGTCCAACTCGTCGCCCTTGTCGGCATCCGCTTCGGCGGCGAGCCGGCTGACCAGGTCATCAAGGCGGGCGAGGAGCTCGTCGGGAGGCAGGTCGATGTCGGCGAGCGTGCGTACGGCGGTGCGCAGCCTGCCCATGGTGGCGGCGGCGCGGATGCCGTGGCCGACGACGTCGCCGACGACCAGGGCGACCCTTGCTCCGGAGAGCGGGATCACATCGAACCAGTCCCCGCCAACGTCGGCGTGGGCGCTGGCCGGCAGGTAGCGGCTGGCCACCTCAAAGGCCGACTGAACGGGGAGCCGTTGGGGCAGCAGACTCCGTTGCAGGGCCAGCGCGGTCGCCCGCTCGCGGGTGTACCGGCGGGCGTTGTCCAGGCTCAGCGCGGCTCGGGCGGCCAGCTCCTCGGCGAGCAGCACGTCGTCCCGCTCGAAGGGTTCCTCTCGCCGGCCGCGGACGAAGACCGCGACGCCGAGAGTGACTCCGCGGGCGCGTATCGGCACCGCAAGCACCGAGTGCAGCCCGTACGCGCTGATCGCCGCCACCCGCGCCGGGCTGGGGCCGATCGAGGAGATGAACGCCGGATCGTTGGTGCCGGTCAAAATCGGTTCCCCGGTGGTCAGGCAGCGGGCCGACAGGAAGGATTCCGCATGAACGTCGACCTCTCCCGGCTTGACCACGGTCTCGGGGACGCCCTTGTAGATGGACTGCTGGGCGACGCGACGCAGCGCGACGGAGCCGGCGAGCGGCCCGGGGCTCGGCTCATCGCCGCTCAGCACGGCCTCGAGGAGGTCGACGACGGCCAGATCGGCGAACCGGGGCACCACCATGTCGGCGAGCTCTTGGGCGGTCCTGCTGATGTCCAGCGTCGTGCCGATCTGGGTGCCCGCCTCGTTCAGGAGGGTCAGCCGCCGGCGGGCCTCGTACTGCTCGGTGATGTTGAGCACTCCGATCCACACCGCCCGCGTCCGGCCGGCCTGATCCTTCAGCGGAGAGACGGACACCGACCAGGCGCGTTCGCAGGTCTCACCCGGCACCCGGCGATACGTCACCCGGTGCACCGGCTCTCCCGTGTCGAGCACCTGCCGCATGAGGCGCTCCATCGCGTCGTACTGGGGACCGGACAGAAGGTCGGTGAGGCGCCGGCCGCGCAGGTCGTCTTCGATGAACCCGAACATCCGGCACATGCGGTCGTTGACACCGAGGCACAGCAGGTCCGTGTCGTGGACGGCCAGCGCGAACGGTGACTGGTTGAACGCCAGGCGCATGAGCGCCGCCTCGTTCGGCCGGGTCGAGTCGCCCGGCTCCTCAGTCGGCTCAGCGGACGCGTGGCCGTCCCCTGCCGCTCGCTCGTTCCGCTCGTTCCGCTCGTTCCGCCGCCAAGCGGGCGGTGGCCGGACGTCGGTGATGGTCATCACGGTCCAGCGCAGGCCACCGTCGCCGTCCCGGCTCGGGTGCGCCAGCAGATCCAGATCCACCCGGCCGCCGTCCCGGTGCCGCAGCGAGACCCTGCCGTTCCAGTCTCTCCGCTCGGCCAGGCAGCGGTGAGCCGATGCCGGCAGGTCCGAGGCCAGCAAGCTGACCGCCGGGCGCCCCGTCACGTCGCCTGCGGCGTAGCCGAGCAACCGCCGGGCGCCCGCGCTCCACTCCAGGACACTGCCGCGCCGCCCGTCTATCACAGCCGTGGCCGTGCCGATCGCGGGCCCCGCGCCCTCATCGCCGTCGAGAGGGATGTTCTCAAAGCCGTCCATCGCCGCTCGCACCGCCCTCGCCGGGAGCCCTCCCCATGGTCGACACCGCAGGTCAGAGAGCATATCCACCAAATACGACGGGTGCCAAAATGGTACAGAACGGGATGGGCTTCCGCGCGTCCCACGCCGCTCGGATGGCGGCCGCCGCGGGTACGTACGTTGAGATTTCGATTTTCCTCAGCCTGCCGTGTCGATATGGGGGAGACCCGTTCGTAGTGGGGTGAGCGGCGGGACACGCCCGCCGGGCACGAGAGCCATGAGGAGCGTTCGCTATGACGCGATACCTGTTGTCGGTCCACAGCGTGGCGGGCGGGCCGCCTCGTCCGCCGATGTCCGAGGAGGAGATGCGGCGATCCCACCAGCGGCTCGCCGAGATCGAAAAGGAGATGGAGTCGTCGGGAGCCTGGGTGTTCTCCGGACGGCTGCATGAGCCCGACACCGCCACCGTCGTCCGCGAGTCCGGGGGCGAGGTGGTGACGACGGACGGGCCCTTCGCGGAGTCAAAGGAGCACCTCGGCGGCTTCTACATCATCGAGGCCGCCGACCTCGACGCCGCGCTCGGCTGGGCGTCGAAGGTCACCGCCTGCATCAATGTGCCGATCGAGGTACGCCCGTTCTCCGCGTACGCCGACGAACCCCAAGTCTGACTCGCCCGTCGTGGTCGTGGTCGTGGACGAGGCCATGGTCGGCCGGATCTTCCGCGCGGAGGCCGGCCGGTCCGTGGCCGCCTTGATCCGCTTCTTCGGCGACATCGACGTGGCGGAGGACGCGGTGCAAGAGGCGTTCGCCATCGCCCTGCGCCGCTGGCCGGGTGAGGGGCTGCCCCCCAATCCGGGCGGCTGGATCACGACGACCGCCCGGATGCGGGCGATCGACAGGCTGCGCCGCCGGACGCGGGAGCGCGTGCTGCTCGGCGAGGTGGCGATGCTCGCGCCCGGCACGGCCGGAACCGGCGCCGACGATCCCGCCCGGCTCGTCGCGGACCAGGCGGACGACGGACCGGGCGAGGAGGACGCCGTGCCAGATGACCGGCTCCGGCTCATCTTCACCTGCTGCCACCCGGCGCTGTCCACAGAAGCGCAGGTGGCGCTCACCTTGCGCCTGCTGGGCGGGCTGTCGACGGCCCAGGTCGCCCAATCCTTCCTGGTGGCCGAACCGACGATGGCCCAGCGTCTCGTCCGGGCCAAGCGCAAGATCAAGGCCGCCCGCATCCCCTACCGCGTACCGGCCGGTCATGAGCTGCCGGCCCGGTTGCCTCCCGTGCTGGCCGTCGTCTACCTCATCTACAACGCCGGTCTCACCGAGCCGCCGGGGGCGGCCGAGCCGCGTCTGTGCGCCGAGGCGATCCGGCTGGCCCGGGTGCTCGCCGCGCTCATGCCGGACGAGCCGGAGGTGGCCGGGCTGCTCGCGCTGTTGCTCCTCACCGAATCCCGTCGTGCGGCCCGGATCGCCCCCGACGGCTCACTGGTGCCACTCGCCGACCAGGACCGCTCGCGATGGGACCGGGACATGATCGATGAGGGCCAGGCGATCGTACGCCGGTGCCTGCGCCGCGACCGTCCGGGTCCCTACCAGATCCAGGCCGCCGTCAACGCGGTGCACGCCGACGCCGGCGCCTTCGACCGGACCGATTGGTCGCAGATCGTCGCTCTCTACGACCACCTGTTCGCCGCCACCCCCACCCCGGTGGTCGCCCTCAACCGCGCCATCGCGATCGGCGAGGTGCGCGGCCCTGCCGCCGCGCTGGCCCTCGTGGACGAACTGGACCTCGGCCACTACTACGCGTTCCACGCCGCCCGCGCCGACCTGCTCCGGCGGCTGGGCCGCGACGGCGAGGCCGCGGCCGCCTATCGGCGCGCCGCCGCCATGGCCCCGACCGCCGCCGAACGCGACTTTCTCGGCGCCGGCGGCCGATCCCGCCGGTCGCCGGAGCCCTCGGGGAACGGGTCATAGCTCGGCATGCCCGGCCTCGATCGGCTCGCGGTGCGGCTGAGGCGACATCATTTGTGAAGATTTCACCGTGCTTTGGCATGGTCGGACCGGCGCGGGCGCGGGTCGGCACCCGGTCACCTCGTCGGAGTCGGAGTCGGAGTCGGAGTCGGAGTCGGAGTCGGAGTCGGTAAGGGAGTCGGTATGAGCGGAGTGTTGAGTGAACTGGCCCGGCCGATCATCGCCGCGCCCATGGCC
>CALAED010000652.1 GCA_937891035.1 uncultured Thermomonosporaceae bacterium
GGGGCGAAGATCTCGCTTGTCGCGTCCACCACGGCTTCGACATCGTCGAAGAGCGTGCCGTTCCAATCCCATACGATATGCACCATTTCGACACAAGAATACCGGGATGGGCCGCGGTCTTCCGCTCAATAAATCTCAGCCGAACAGGTGCGGGAGCTCTTGGGTGGCGTACCACATGAGCTCGTGGCCCTCGGCGGCGCTCACGGTGAACTGGGCGTCCTCGTCCCCCGCGTCGGCGGCCGGCAGGGCCGCGACCGCCGTACGGACGTCGTCGGTGGCCGCTCGGTCGTCCACATGCCCGGAGACGACCTTGGCGAGCGGGACCGGCGCCATCAGCCACACCATGGCCCGGTCGGCGCCGGCGTCGAGGTCGCCGTCGCCCGGCTGCTTGGTGACGACGTCCTCGGGCACCTCGGCGACCAGCACGACCCGGCGCGGCAGTGCCTCCACCGCGTCGGCGATGAGGCGCAGCGACGCACGGGCCGCCGCCGTCAAGGCCGCGTACTCCAACTCTTCGAGATCGCCCTCGGCATACCACTCGCGCAACGCGGGGGTCACGGCGTACGCGCGGACCGGTACTGGCCCGATCTCGCCGCCGGCCAGCGCTCGCGCCAGCGCGGGAAGCGTGGACGGCAGGTAGACGCGCATGTCCCTCTCGGTGATCACCCCGGCGGTGGCCAGGTCGCGGGCCGCACGGTCCCCCGTACGGTGCTCAGAGTGTGCCAGGTGCCGGGCCGCACTGCGGGGAAATCCCCATCAGCGGGCGAACATCAACGATCCCGCAGCGGAACGCGGAAGAGCTCTTCGAGCCTGGTGACGGTCTGGTCGGGCGAGAGGTGGTGGACGCCGACCATGCCGACGGTCTCCGCCGCGCGGACGTTGTGCTCGATGTCGTCGACGAAGACGCATTCGGCCGGATCCAGGCCGAGCGCGGCGGCGGCGTGCCGGTAGATGCGCTCGTCGGGTTTGCGCAGGCCCACCTCGCTCGAGATCACGACCGCGTCGAACAGCTCGTCCCACAGCTCGCGTGGGTAGTCGTTGCCCCAGGAGTTGGACAGCAGGCCCGTCGACAGCTCGTGCGTGCGTGCCGCGCGCAGCGCGTCGTACATCTGCTCGACCGGCGCGAACGTCTCGAACATGCGCTTGATCAGGCCCTGGGCCGCGACCGGCCCGCCGTCGACGGTGCGCAGCCGGGCGGCGAGCAGCCGCTCGAATTCGGCCGGGTCCAGCGTGCCCAACTCCAGGCCGTGGATGGGGTTGGCGCCGCCGCCGTCGTAGGCATCGGCCACCCAGGCGCGCATGAGGGTGCGGTAGCCGTGGGCGTCGATGCGGTCGGCGGCCAGCCACGCGGCGACCGAGTCGGCGAGCGGCGAGGTCAGCACGCCGCCCCAGTCGAAGATCAGTCCACGAAGCGCCACGGAATCGATCGTACGGCCGACCGCTCGGTACCCGGCACCGGGAGGTCCCCGGGCTTCACCGGGACATTCCGGCGGTCAGGCCGGCCACGATCTGCTTTGTGGCGAGCAGGAACAGCACGACGAGCGGGATCGTCGTGATGACGAGACCCGCGTTCAGCTGGGCGTGCGCGGTCTCGAACTCGGCGACGAAGTGGGTCAGCCCGACCGGCAGCGTGTACTTGTCGCTGTTGCCGATCAGCACCAACGGGAAGAAGAAGTCATTCCAGAGTGGGATGAACTGGAACAACGCCACCGTCATCAGGGCCGGCCGCACCAGCGGCACCATGATCTGCGCGAAGATCCGCAGCTCGCCGGCGCCGTCCATCCGGGCGGCCTCCTCAAGCTCCGCCGGCAGTTGCCGGAAGAACGCCGTCAGCACGAAGACGGAGAACGGCACGCCGCTCGCCGCGTACACGCAGATGAGCCCGATCCGCGAGTCGATCAGCCCGAGCGAGTTGAGCAGGTAGAACACCGGCACGATGCCCAGCCGGATCGGCAGCATGAGCCCGGCGAGGAAGTACGCCGACATCACCCCGTGCCCGAAGAAGCGGTAGCGGGCCAGCGCGTAGGCCGCCAGCACGGACACGCCGGTGCCGAGCAGCACCGAGCCACAGGTCACCAGCACCGAGTTCGTGAAGTAGGTGCTGAAGTTCCCGTCCGACCAGGCGCGCGCGTAGTTCTCGAACACGGGGTGCAGCGGCAGGCCGAGCGGCCGGTCGGCCAGATCGGCCTCGGTGCGCAGCGAACTGGACACCATGACGAGCAACGGCGTCAGCGCCACCGCCGCGTACCCCCACAGCAGTACACCGGCCGCCGCCCCGGCGGCCCGCGACCGAGGTGGCCGGCCGGCGCGGGTGCGCGGTGGATCCGCGACGGACGCCGCGCCCGTGCGACGGGGCGGCAGCGGCGTGGAGACGGGAAGGCTCATTTGGGCACGCTCACTTGAGGCGGTCCTCCATCCGGCGGAAGACACGGGACGCCGCCAACGCGGTCCCGAAGATCAGGACGAACATGCACACGGCGAGCGCCGACGACTGGCCGATCGCGTTCGCGTCGGGGTTCTGGTAGGCGGTCCGGTAGAAGAGCAGGCCGAGCACGTCGGTGGCTCCGGCCGGGTTGCCCTGCGAGCCCTCCAGCGAGTAGATCAGGTCGAGCACGTTGAAGTTGCCGACGAAGGTCAGCACGCTGACGATGCCGATCGCCGGGGTGAGCAGCGGCAGCGTCACCCGGCGGAAGGTGTGCCAGGCCGAGGCGCCGTCGCAGCGCGCCGCCTCGTGATACTCCTCGGGGATGCCGGCCAGCGCGGCGCCGAACAGCAGCATCGGAAAGCCGATCCACTGCCAGGCGTTCACGCAGATCGCCACCGGCAGCGCGAGGTTCGGGTCGCCGCGCCACGGCTGCGCGAGCGCGTCCAGGCCGACCGCCCTGAACGTCGCGTTCACCACGCCGAACTGCGGGTTCAGCATCGCCGACCACAGGTAGCCGACGACGATCGGGCTGACCATGTGCGGCAGCGTGAACACCGTCTGCAGGAACCGCTTGCCGCGCCGCGACCGGTGGAGCAGCACCGCGAAGGTCAGCCCGGCCGTGTTCTGCACCAGCATCGTGCCGACGAAGAACAGCACGTTGTGCTCGAGCGCCCGCCACACCTGCTCACTCAGCGGGTAGCGGGTGAACAGGTCGCCGAAGTTGGCCAGGCCGGCGAAGCCGCTTTGCCGCGTGCCCGACCACCGGAACAGGCTGTACTGCAGGGCCGACACCAGCGGATAGACGATGAAGAGCGTGTAGAGCGTCAGCCCGGGCAGCAGGAGGGCGAGTAGCAGCCGGCGCCGCGGGGTGCCCAGGCGCCCCGGGCGAGCGGGGTGCCCGGGGCGCCTGGACCGTCCGGGCTTCCCGGGGCGCCCGACGAAGGCGCCCCGGGAGCCGGCCGTCAACCTCCGCTGCCTGGCTTGAACCACGCGCGGATCCCCTTCTGGATCTCCTTGCCGGCCTCGGACGCCGACGCGTCGCCGTTGAGCATCTTCTGCAGCGCGGTGCCCTCGACGTCGCGGCCCAGCGGGTTCCCGTAACCGAAGCTGACGAGCATCATGTACGGGACGCCGTGGTCCTGGTAGTTCTTGAGCATCTGCGCCAGCGTCGGGTCACTCGGCGTCGTGCCGGGGACCGCGGAGATCTGCCTGAGCTGGTCGGCGAACTGCTGCCCGAACTCCTTGGTGGCCATCCACTTCACCAGCTCCAGCGCCTCGGCCTGGTGCGGTGACTTGGCGCTGATGCCGTACGAGCCGTCGACCCAGCCCGAGGTGACCGGGTGGTCGACCTTCGAGCCCGGCGCCGGCGGCGCCTCGAAGAAGCCGATGTCGAGGTCGGGCGAGGTCTTCTCGAACGGCCCGAGCTCATAGGACCCGCCCGGGTACATCGCGGCCTTCCCGCTGGTGAACAGCGCCTGCGCGTCCGGATAGTCCACCGCGGTGACGTCGTCGGGGAAGTACGGCTGCAGCTGCTTGACCACCTCGAGCGAGGCGAGATAGTCGGGGTCGGTGAAGGTCTTCTTGCCGCTCACCGCCGCCGCGCTGAAGTCCGCCGCGCCGTAGCGGGTGGCGCCGAAGATCTGGTGGGCGATGGCGAGCACCCACGGCTGCAGGCCGCTTGTCGCCATCGGCGTGATGCCGGCCTTCTTGAGCTTGTCGCACGCCGCGACCAGCTCTTCCCACGTCGTGGGCGGGTTGATCTGCTGATCGGCGAAGATCTTCTTGTTGTAGAGCACCTGGATGGTCTGCAACGCGAACGGCACTCCGTACAGCTTGCCGTCCTGCCGTCCCTTCGCCGCGTCCAGCGTCTCGGCCGGCCAGCCCGACACGTCGACCTTGCCGTCGAGCGGGACCAGGTCGCCGCCCTGGATCAACGACTGGATGGGCCCGTACGGCTTGAGCTGGACGACGTCGGGGCCGCCCTGTGCCTTTTTCACCTCGTTGGGCAGCACGGCCAGATAGTCGGTGGCCTTGATGCCCTTGAAGTCGATCCGCACGTTCGGGTGGCTCTTTTGGTATTCAGCGAAGATCTTCTGGTAGCCGGTCGTGTCCTCGGGGCGCCAGGAGAGCACCGTCAGATTGACCTTGTCGTCTCCGCTGCCGCCGTCCGTGCTGGGAGCGCACGCCGGAAGGGCGACGGCGGCGAGAACGCTCAGCGCCGCGAACAGCGCGCCACGCCTGCGCATATATTGACCCCTTTCTCGTGGGCTCATCGGCCCGATGTCGTTCCCCCGAAGGTTTGTTCGCCCCGCGGCCCGCCGGTGGGACGTCCGCGGACGTCCTGCCGACGTCCTGGTGAACCTCCCTGGCGAGCGTCCCTGGCGGGCGCCGCCACCCGCGCCCCCACGTCGCGGCCCCCGCGTCCGTCAGTCGGCCGCGTCGACCGCCGCGTCGACCTCTACATCTGGTACGTCCGGCACGTCGGGCACGTTGGCGGGGAGCAGCAGCCGCAGCGCCTCGCGTACCGATCCGTCGGTTTCGCGCAACGTGGCCGCGGCCACCCGCGGCGGCACCTCGCCGAGCAGGGACACCAGTGCCACTCTGGTGTCGCCGCCCGACTCGGCCAGCGCCCGCTCACACCCGGTGCGGCCCATGCCGGTGGCCGCCATGAGCATACGCACCACCCGGACGCGGAGCTTGGCGTTCGTCACGTTGAGCGCGACCATGAGGTTGGAGTACGTCAGCCCGAGGCGGACCATCGTGGCCGTCGAGATCGAGTGGAGCACCAGCTTGGCGGCCGTGCCCGCCTTCATCCTGGTCGAGCCCATCACGACCTCGGGGCCGGTGTTGACGCCGATGTGCACGTCGACCTCGGCGGCGTACGGAGACGCCGGATTCGAGCTGATCAGCGCCGTGCGCGCGCCCGCCCGGGCCGCGACCCGCAAGGCGCTGATGACGTACGGCGTGCGCCCGCTGGCGGAGATGCCGATGGCGAAGTCGCCGACGCGCACCTCGGCGGCGTCGCGGGCGCCGAGCTCCATGTTGTCCTCGACCTCTTCGACAGCCTGCAGCAGGGCGTCGCGGCCGCCGGCGTGGTGGGCGATGACCCTCCCCGGCTCAATGCCGTACGTGGGCGGCAGCTCGGCCGCGTCGATCACCGCGAGCCGCCCGGACGTGCCGGCGCCGAAGTAGTGCATCCGGCCGCCGGCCCGCAGCGTCTCGACCGCGTAGTCGACCGCGGTCGCGATCAGCGGCAGCGTCGCGGCCACCGCGGCGGGCACGCGATGGTCCTCCTGGCTGATCACGCGGACCAGGTCGATGGTGGGCTGGGTGTCGATGTCGACCGTACGGAGATTGCGCTCCTCGGTCGGCGCGCCGTTCAGATCGCAAAGTGGCGGGATCGCGTTATTGGTGTGGTCGATCACCGGCGCCTCCGTTCCGAACGCATGGACCGACCGCTGACGGCGTCGAGCGTGGCCTCAAGGTTTTCCTTGGTGGGGGCGTAAGTGCGCTGCGCGACGCCGACGAAGACGCAGTCGACGAC
>CALAED010000653.1 GCA_937891035.1 uncultured Thermomonosporaceae bacterium
CGTCGCTGCGGTCGGCTGCCACGAGCTCCGACGTCGCCGGCATGTCGATGCCGTAGACGTTCGGGAACCGCACCGGCGGCGCGGCCGAGGCGAAGTAGACGCGATTGGCGCCCGCTTCACGGGCCAGGTCGATGATCTGCTGCGTTTGCTGTGCCGCAGCCATCCACTTGGCCTCTTTCGCGCTATAGACGTCCGACACCCCGTCAGCGGTAAAGTCCGCCAGCGCCGCCTTCACATCGGAATCGTGCGTCCCGATCAACTGCTCCAGCCGGGCGATGATCGCCTGAAGGTTGCCCTGCGTCTCGGACGAGGCGCCAGAATCCCAGCTCAACCGGCCATTGGCCATCGCAGATACTCCTCCTAGCCGCGGAACCGCGCCGCATCGAAGTTGGCCGCCGACATCAACGACCGCGTGTCATCGGCCATCGTCGTGTCACCAGTCAAAAAGGCCCTGTTCATTCCCGCTTATTCACCGAGCCCAGACCTTGTCCGAGATCTGCCGTGATCTGGTCGGAATTCGCCTTGAACGCGTCGAATGCGGCCTTGCCCGCACCGTCGAACCTCCCGGACAGCGGCTCGGCCGCCTGGATCAGTTGCCCGATCAGCACCCGCAGCTCGTCGGTCGACCCTGACGTGCGCTGGGTCAGTACTCCGAGGGTCTCCTGACCCATGTCCCATCTCGTCATTACCGCAACCTCACCATCTGTGAGCCTGTCGCTCCGTTTGGTCAATGGTCTGATTGGCATGCCGGTCAGTAGTTGTAGGCAAGGATAGGAAGATCCACCCCCTGATCGCTAGGTATTCCGCCAATACCATATAAAGCGCGCCGTCCACTCTCACGTCAGCCGGGAACAGCAAGTTCACCGCCTTTGACACCAAACCCCCACGCACGGTTCCATGGCCCGCGATATTTCACCGAGTGTGAAGGCGATCATGCTCTTTCGTGATCGTCACGCCGCGTACGCGGCCGGCCGGACGGTAGGTATTCTGCAGGTAATAACGCGAGGGAGTCGGGGTGCCGGAGCAGAACCGGGACGGGCCGGAACAGTCGCCCAACCCGCACGGACCACGACACCTCGTCCGGCACCAGCCGCACGGCGATTCGCTGGCACGCCGCGTCGGCCACGGAGTCGCCGGGGTCTTCCAGCCGCCGGAAGAGGCGCAGGCGGTCGCGAATTTCGGCGAGTGGGTCCAGCATCCCGTCACGACCGGTCGCCGGATCGCCATCACCGGCATCCGCGGCGGAGCCGGCAAGAGCACCGTCGCGGCGTTGCTGGCGACCGTCTTCGGGCACTACCGGCAGGACCGCATACTCGCCCTGGACATCGATCCGGGCCTCGGCTCCCTGGCGCTGCGACTCGGGATCACGCCGGTCCACTCGCTCGGCGACCTGGCTCGGGAGACGACCCCGACGAATTCCTTCGCCGAGATCGAGCCGTACCTGACGCGCGCCGGGCGGCGGCTATGGGTGCTGCCGGGCACCCGCGGCGCGGTCAACGACAGCACGCTGGACGCGCACACCTACCAGACCGTGGCCGCGCCGCTGAGCAGGTTCTTCGCCATCACCGTCGTCGACAGCGGCGCCGGGCTGCTCGACAAGCTGCACCGCGCCGTACTGACCGGGGCGCACGCCCAGGTCCTCGTCACCCACGCCACGTTCGACGGTGCGGTGGGGGCCCGGGAGACCCTCGACTGGATGGCGGCCGGCGGCCTCGCGGCGCTGCTCCCCCGCACGGTCGTGGTCTTCACGGTGCGTACCCCGGACGCGGAGTCGGCCCTCGACCTGAAGCGGGCGGCCGCGCTCGTGCACGAGCGCGGAGCCGGCGTCGTGCGGTTCGGCTACGACCGGCACCTGGCCCTCGGCACCACCCTGGACGCCCGCCGGCTCGCCCAAGGGACCCGGGTCGCCGCGGTCCGCACGGCCGCGGAGACCCTGCGCCGCACGCTCTACGGCTGAGACCCCAGGGCCGAGACCGGTCAGGCCTCGGCGAGCCGCCGCCCGATCACCAGGCGCTGGATCTGGTTGGTGCCCTCGACGATCTGCAGCACCTTCGCCTCGCGCATGTACCGCTCGACCGGAAAGTCGGCGACGTAGCCGTAGCCGCCGAGCACCTGGACCGCGTCCGTGGTCACCCGCATCGCCGTGTCGGTGGCGAACAGCTTGGCCATGGCCGCCTCCGCGCCGTACGGCTTGCCCGCGTCCCGCCGCCGCGCCGCAGAAAGGTACAAGGCCCGGGCCGCGGCCACGCCCGTCGCCATATCGGCCAGCATGAACCGCAGCCCTTGGAAGTCGGCGATGGGCCGCCCGAACTGGTGGCGTTCCCGCGCGTACCCGGCGGCGGTGTCGAGCGCGGCCTGGGCGACGCCGACCGCGCACGCGGCGATGCCGAGCCGGCCGCCGTCCAGCGCCGCCATCGCGATGCGGAAGCCCTCGCCCTCGGCGCCGATGAGGTTGTCCGCCGGGACGGTCACGTCGTCGAAGTTCATCTGCGCGGTGATCGAGGCGCGCATCCCCATCTTCCGCTCCGGGGCCGCGGCGCGCACGCCGTCGCCGTCCCCCGGTACGTAGAAGCACGAAATGCCGCGCGCGCCCGTGTCTCCGGTGCGAGCGAACACCATGTAGTGGTCCGCGACCCCGCCGTGGGTGGTCCACGCCTTGGTGCCGCTGATCGCGTACGACGCGTCGCGCCGTACCGCCTTGGTCGTCAGCGCGGCGGCGTCGGACCCGGAGTGCGGCTCCGACAGACAGTACGCGCCGAGGCGTTCCCCGCCGAGCAGGTCAGGCAGCCGGCGCTCCCGCTGCTCCGCCGAGCCGTACGCGGCGATGGGGAAGCACGAGAGCGTGTGCACGCTGACGCCGAGCCCGATCGCCAGCCAGC
>CALAED010000654.1 GCA_937891035.1 uncultured Thermomonosporaceae bacterium
GCCCGCCGCTAACGGGGAAGATGTCGTAGAAGTCGCCGCCGACGTCGTGGCCCTCGCCGGCCGGTTCGTACAGCACGCTGTGGTCGATCCCCGGGATGATCGGCGTGTCCGGCGGCAGCAGCCCGCGCTGCAGCGCCCGGCTGACGGCCAGCTGGCGGGAGTACATCCTGGCGTTGTCGAGGCAGAGCGCGATGCGCCGCCCCATGTCCTCCACGAGCCACCTGATGTCGCCGGCGTACCCCGCGTCCTCCGCGCGGCCGAGGATCAGCAGGCCGAGCCGGCGGCCGCGCGCGGCGAGCGGAAGGGCGATGACGCTCCGGGTGTCGTCCACGGCGGCGAAGTCGGCGTCGGCGCGTTGCTGCGGCGTGGGCCAGGCCTTGCTTCCCGCCTCGTCGCGGCCGAGCACACCGGGCCGTTCGAGGAGCCGGCGCAGGCCGCCCATGCGCTGCTCGTCGGCATGCCAGACATGCGCGAGCCGCCACTCACCGGAGTCACCCGGGGGTCCCGTCGGCCCGGGCGGCCCGGGCGGCTCCGACAGCCGGAAGGCGCACCATCTGGCCAGCCGGGGCACGACCAGCTGGGCGGAGAGCGCGACCAACATCTCTTCGTCGAAGGTGCCGGCGAGCAGGTCGCTCGCCTCGGCGAGGAAGCCGAGCCAGCCCCGCTGGGTACGGCTCAGCCCGGCCGGCTGCGCGAGTTGGGCGAGGTGGGCCGGCCGGTCGCGGCCAAGCGGCACCGGAACGCCGTTGACCGCGCGGAACGGGGCCGGCGCGAGCAACTCGGCCGGAGCGCCCAGCCGGTCGGATCGGTGGAACGGATCGAACGGACCGGACGAGGGGTCGAACAGCTCTACCTGGCCCGACTGACCGGCCGGATCAGCCGGATCAGCCGGATCGGCCGACGCGGGCGGACCGGACGGTCCGGCCGGGCCGTCCGGACCAGACGGACGGAGCGGAGCGGGTGGATCGGACGAGGCGGCGGGATCGGCGGCCCGCAGCTCGAGGCGGAACCACACGGTCTTGGTCTCGGTGCCGTACGTGACGCCCCAGATGCCCGCCAGCTCGGACGGCAGCAGCAGGCCGCGTCCGTTGGTGCGCATCCAGTCGCCCACCATCGTCTGATCGGTGGCGGGCAGCTTGCGCGCCGGCGCGCCGTCAACCACGTCCACCTGGATGGCGGACCCGGCCAGCTGGCAGATGACCTCGACGGAGGTGCCGGCGTGGACCACCGCGTTGGTGACCAGTTCGCTGGTGAGCAACACCGCGTCGTCGACCGCTTCGCCGGCTCCCCATCCGTGCAGCGCGTCGCGGACGAAACGGCGGGCGGCCGACGCGGCGGCCAGATTCGCCGGAAACCGCGAGCGAACCGACGCCGTCGGGTGCACGTTTCACCACCTATGATCCACAGTCGCCTGGTGCGGCCGTCCCGTTGACATCGTGACAGAAGGGGCCCAGCCGGTTACGAGATGTCAAGAAGAAACCGCGCGGTATGTAAGTGTGGCCAGCGAAGGGCGTTCTCACGCCAGGCCAGCGGTGCGATCCGAATTGCCCGGCTAACTGGGAACTTGTCGGATCCTACCCGGCACGAAAACACCGGCTGATTGAAATGGATGGAAAGCTTACTTAGCGGTGACTCACTTGTGCCTCGGCGTTGTCAACCGCCCCGGAAGCCGACCTCTCACCGCTCGCGATGGCCGACCGGTCCGGCCGGTCCGGCCGGTCCGGCCGTAGGGGGCCGGCGTACAGACCGGTTACAGACCGGCCTACGGGCCGGCCGACGGGCGGCCGGTCAAGCCGGCGCGATCAGTCCAGCCAACCCGGTTTGACCAGCCCAGACTCATAGGCGAAGACGACGAGCTGCGCCCGGTCACGCGCGCCCAGCTTGACCATCGTCCGGCTGACATGGGTCTTGGCCGTCGCCGGGCTGACGACGAGCCGCCCGGCGATCTCTTCGTTGGTGAGCCCGGCGCCGACGAGCGCCATCACCTCCCGTTCCCGGTCGGTGAGCGCGTTGAGCCGGGGCGCCGGCCCGGGGTCCTTCGCGCGGGTGGCGAACTCGGCGATGAGCCTGCGGGTGACGCCCGGTGACAACAGCGCCTCGCCGCCGGCCACCACCCGGACGGCATGGATCAGCTCTACCGGCTCGGTGTGTTTGACCAGGAAGCCACTGGCACCGCCGCGCAGCGCCTCGAATACGTACTCGTCCAGCTCGAAGGTGCTGAGGATGACGATCCGGGTCCCGGACAGCTGGGGGTCGGCGGCGATCTGCCTGGTCGCGGCCAGCCCGTCCAGCTCCGGCATACGGATGTCCATGAGGATGAGGTCGGGGCGCACCCGCTTCGCCTCTCGCACCGCGGCCGCGCCGTCGCCTGCCTCCCCGACCACCTCGATGTCGGGTTGCGCGTCAAGCAGCGCCCGGAACCCGGCCCGCACCAGCGCCTGGTCGTCGGCCAGCAGCACCTTGATCATGCGTTGTCCTTTTCACTACGCGCGGCGGGGACGGGGAGCCGGGCCCACACGCGGAACCCGCCGCCGGCCGCCGGTCCGGCCGCGAACTCGCCGCCGAGCGCGGCGGCCCGCTCCCGCATCCCCGGAATGCCGCTTCCGCCACTCGGCCCCGTGCCCGCCGCCGTGGCCGCCGAACCGCCCGAGGGAACCGGGCCGTCCGAGGGTCCCAGGCCGCCCGAGGGGACGCCCGGCACGCCGACCGTCCCGACCGTCCCGCCGGCGGCGCCCGGCCCGGGCCGGCCATTGTCGTCGATCTGCACGACGATGTCGTCGTCGCGGTAGATGACCTGGATCGAGGCGCTCACCGCGCCGTCCGCGCCGCGCCCGTCGGCCGGGCGCCGGGCGTGTCTGGTCACGTTGGTCAGCGCCTCTTGCACGATCCTGAACGCGGCCAGCTCCACCCCGCCCGGCAACGGACGCCGCGACCCGGTGACGGAGCATGTCACGCGGAGCCCGGCCGACCGAGCCCGGCCGACCAGCTCGTCGAGGCGATCGAGCCCGGCCGTCGGCGCGCGCGGCGCCGCCTCGCCGGTCTGCCGCAGGACGCCGATCACCGAACGCATCTCGGTGAGCGCCTCCTTACTGGCCTCCTTGATGGCGGCGAGAGCCGTCCGTGCCTGTTCCGGCTGGGCGT
The DNA here is from genome assembly GCA_937891035.1 of uncultured Thermomonosporaceae bacterium. Lineage (GTDB taxonomy): Bacteria > Actinomycetota > Actinomycetes > Streptosporangiales > Streptosporangiaceae > CALAED01. The sequence goes on from CALAED010000654.1 coordinate 3,142, forward strand.
CCATGAGGTGCAGCGCCACCCCGGCCTGGACATTGATCATGGAGATGTTGTGAGCCAGCACGTCGTGCAGTTCGCGCGCGATGCGCAGACGCTCCTCGCTGGCCCGGCGGCGCTCCTCTTCGGCGCGGGCGTGCCGTGTCTCGGCCATCCGTTCGCTGCGGATCCGGACGAACTCCGCACCGCCCAGCACCACCAGCGTCCACGCGAGCGCGGTCAGGGCCTGTGTCAGGGTGAGCGGCCAGGACGGCAGCCACCGTACGTCGAGGGCCTGCACCAGCGCGGAGACGCCGAAGAAGGCGGCGTACTCGGCCGCTTCGATCAGCCAGGCCGCGCGCCGGTGTCCCGCCGTCACCGCCGCGACGACCGCCGCGCACAGCGTGAGGAAGACCGGTCCAAGCGGATAGCCGCGCAGCATGAACAGCAGCGTCGTGACGTTGACCGCCGCGAGCACGAGCACAGGATGGCGCCGCCGCGCCAGCAGCAGGGCCGGCCCGGCCACCAGCAGGACGAGCCCGAAGGCGTCCAGGTGGGTGACCGGCTCGTGGGGCGCCCGGAAGTTGGCCCCGAGCGACCCGCCGATCGACAGCAGCCCCACGAACAGCGGCACCGCCCAGACCGGCCACTCGCTCGGGCGCGGCCAGCGCGGTGACATGTCGTTGGTCGATGGGCTGCTCACACTCGCACCGTAGGACACCGCGGGCGCGCCGCCATCATGCGGTGGGATTGACGTGCCGTACTCCCCGGAGAGTAGCCGACCCGATCCGGCGCGAGCGCGGCGGCGGCTTCGAGCCCGCGGTAAGCGGCCGTACGCCCCCCGGCCGGGACGGCACGGGCCGGCCGCCACCGCCGATCATGGACCGCTCACAACGACGGTGGAACGGCCGGCCCGCACGTCTCGAAGAGCCACCCGATCACGCGATCACGGCGGCCTTCTAGGGGAGCGCTGGTTCGCGCCCTCCTGGCCCCGGTGTGCCCTTCCGCATGCCGTTCGCCTACCCGCAGGAGGGGCCTCAAACATCATCGTGTGGCGGACCCGGTCGCCGCGGGCTCAGGAGACCAGCCACTCGCCGGTCTCGACGCTGACCAGGCCGTGCCTGGCCGCCTCGATGACCGCCTCGCGCTGGGAGTGCACGCCGAGCTTGGTGAGCACGCTTTGGACGTGACTGCGGGCGGTGCTGCGGGTGACGCCCATCGCCTTGGCGAGGGTGGCCGTGGACTCGCCGCGGGCCAGCCGGGTGAGGACCTCGCGCTCGCGCGGCGTGAGGAACTGTGCCACCCGGTGCGCCTGGCTGCGGGGCCGCGGGCCGGTACGCTGGCGGATCGGCCGGTGGTCCACGACCTGCTCGCCCGCGTGGACCCGCCGCAGCAAGGCGAGGATCTCGCTGGCCTGCTGTCCCTTGTGGGCGAAGCCGCGGATGTCGGCGCGCAGCCCGGCTTCGACGATCTGCTGGTCGACGAAGCCGGACACCACGACGAAACGGGTCGTCGGCGAGGCGGCCCGCAACTCGGTCAGCCGGCCGACCACACTGCCCGTGGGGAAGTGCAGGTCGACCATGCAGATGTCCGGCGGGTGCCGCCGCAGCATGACCAGCGCGTCGTCCGGGGAGTAGGTGACGCCGACGACGGTGTGGCCCGCGTCCGCCAGCACCAATGCGAGCGAATCCGCGAACACCGCATGGTCGTCGCAGATCAACACGCGCATGTCAGCCCCGGGCGGGGGAGAACGGCGGGGCCGCCGGGAGCAGGATGCGCACCCGGGCGCCGCCCGGCTCGCGGTGCCGGATCTCCAGAATTCCCCCGTAGCCCGAGACCAGATCGTGCACGATGCCGAGGCCCAGGGAGCCGAGCCCGCGCGAACCGCCGCCGAAGCCGGGTCCGTCATCGTCGACCTGGACGACGACCCAGCCCCGGTCCTGCGATACGCGGGTGTCCACGTGACCGGCCGCGGCGCGACAGGCGTTGTCGAGCACGTTGCGCAGCGCGCGCCACAGCGCCAGGGAGTCGATGTGCGCCCAGGCCGCCGAGGCGGTGAAGCCGAGGCGGTGCCTCGTGGCGAGCCGCAACCCGGCCACGACCTCACCGGCCAGTTCGTCGACCCGGACGCGGTCCGGGCTCGGCCGCGGCGGCGCGTCGTCGTCGTCCTCGTCCAGGCGCCGCAGCAGATGGTCCAGCCAGCGCGTCTCGCCAAGTAGCTGCTCGATCCGCTTCCTGCTTTCGGCGCCGACGTCGTCGGCGACCGCGACGGCCGAGGCGAGCATGATGATGGTGCCGAGTTCGTGTCGAATGTCGTGGCGCAGCCGACGCCGCCACAGCGCCGGATCGCCCGGAGCGGGCTCCGGCGGAGTCGGTCCGCCCCGGTCGCGTGCCCGTTCACCCGTGGTGTCCGTCTCCACCATCTCGGCGGAGACGAAAGCGGCGGCGATGCCGGGCGCGTCCAGCAGGGAAGATCGAGACTGCCCGTTCACCATGTTCGGCCCCCCGTCAACAATCAGCAACAGCTTTGACGTTCGCTCCGTATGACGCGCGTGTCCAGGCAATTGAGAGCGGTACGCATGGGAATGGCCGGATGTGGTCAGTGTAATACGGGAGTAAACCGGCCTGATTTTCGTGCGTCTCGACGCGTTGCCCAATTTCTGTGGGACAAAGCTCGAGCGGGCGGCGCTATTGCTCGCCCCCAATAGTAGGCCGTCGCCGATTGACAACGCGTCATGGTCGCGCTCCGTTGGCGTGCGTTCCCTATGGTGCTTGGTCAATGGCGCCCGGAAAAGAATGGCAATGGCTCGGCCGCGTCCATCTATGTGACGCATGGGACCGCGGTGCCGGATGTGGCGGCTCGGCGGCGGGAGCGGAGCGCCGAACCGCGCGTCCCGAGGCGGCGTACGCGGTTCTCTGGAGCCATCGCCGCAAGCGTTATCACTGGTGGGGCGGTGCGGACCGGAGGCGTCTCGAGGAAGCGGGGCCCTGGCACCCTGGGCCGCGCGATCGGCCGTACGGCGCGGTCGGGCGCACCGCCGCCCACCGCGGTGGGGGTTCGCCTTTCCGGGCGGCCCGGCGCCGTCCGGCCACCGGTGGGGAGCATGGTGCCCGCGGGGCCCAATCGGGATCTTCTTGGCAGTGAGGGACATGAGTAAAAGTCAGGAAATCTCGCTGATTCTCCAGAAAATCCAGCTCCCATCCGTCTGGTGCGGAGTAGCTATTCACGACCCGGCGGCCGATCCGCGGCGATAGCGTCGTACGGCAGCCGACTGAGCGCTTGCGTCGTATTCATGATGCGGCTTCCTGACCAGTCGGACACAGTTTATACGCGGCGTCGACAGGGTCGCCTGACGCGCCGTATTGCTCGTTGGATTTGGCTCGACGATCGGCTTTACGGGCGCCGGGATGGGCGATATTCGGGCAGCAGCCGGCGGGACAGCCGCGGGTCCGGCCCTTCACGACGTCGCGGGCGCTGTCCTCCTGTTCGGCTTACACGTGGTGGTCGGCCGAGCCGGCGCCGGTCTGCGGGCGCATGCCGGCACGCATGGCGAGCGTGATGGCCTCAAGCGCCGAGTGCAGATCCAGCTTGGCCAGGAGGTTCTGGGTGTGAGTGCGGACCGTGTTGGCCGACAGCGCGAGCCGGCCGGCGATCTCCACGCGATTGAGCCCATCGACCATGCATTGCAGGACCTCGCGTTCCCGCGGCGTCAAGACGGCCAGCAACCCCGCCGCGCTGTCGGGCGGGTCGCTCGCGACCAGTCGGCGCAGCACCTCGCCGAGCACTTCGGGCGGAATCCAGCCGCCGCTGCGCGCGGCGCTCCTGATCACGCGCGCCACCAGGTCGGCGCCTTCGGTCTTTGGCAGCCAGCCGACCGCGCCGCGCCGGAGCGTCTGCACCATCGAGTCGATATCGCTCACCGCGGTCAGCGCGACCACGCGGATGCCGGGATGCTTGTCCCGCACGTGATCGAGGACTTCGAGGCCGCTTTCCGCGCCCAGCATCAGGTCGAGGGCGATGACATCAGGCCGTTCCGTGGTCACCAGCGCGAACGCGCGACGTAGATCGGGCGCGATCGGCAAGATCACGAGATCGGGCTCCCGACTCAGCCGGGCGGCGAGCGCCTCGGCGAACAAGATGTGATCGTCGACGATGAGCA
>CALAED010000655.1 GCA_937891035.1 uncultured Thermomonosporaceae bacterium
TGGAGGCGATGGCGTTGCAGCCGCCCTCGAGGGCGAGGTCGCACAGCCGCAGCGGGTCGAAATACTCCGGGTTGGGGGCGAAGGAGGCCGCGGCCGAGTGTTCGACGCCCTGGTCGACCGGCAGGATCGACAGATAGCCGGTGCCGGCGAGACGCCCGGTGTCGAAGACGTGTTGCAGGTTGCGCAGCACCGCCGGTGGCCGGTCGCCGGTGGCCGGCACCCGGTCGACGAAGTCCGGGCCCGGCAGGGACAGATCCGCGCGGGGGATCGTCACGCACTCGTGCCCGAGCAGCGACGCGGCCTCGTCCCCGAGGAGTTCTTTGACGTCCATGGTCAGACCTTTCCGCTCCTCCCCGATGGTGTTGTTCATCGTGCGTTGACCTGCCCGGGGGCGGGCGGGACCTAACGTCTCCGATGGGGCCATGTCAACGTGGGTCAACTCGCCGGCCCCCGGGACGCCTGACCGCCTGTTCGACCGCGCTGGGATCTTCGTGGTAAAAACTGTCGGCCCCAGTAACGACGCCGTCATAAATATACGGATGGCCGGGTCACATCGAATCCTGGGCGGCGAAACGGCGGACGGGACCGCCATGGCGGGAAAGAGGCGCGGCGTGGTGCGAGAAGAAACCATTTCGTCCGAACCGGCGACGAGCGAAATCACCTTCCGAAGTCTTGATGGGCTGCGGCTGTGGGGGACCTATGTACGGCCCGCCGTACCCGCCGGTCCGGCGGTCGTTCTCGTACACGGCGGGGGCGTCACGCGCGAGGAGGGTGGGTTCTTCACCCGCCTGGCGAAGGGCCTGGCGGCCGCCGGCCTGCCGAGCTTGCGCTTTGATTACCGCGCGCACGGGCAAAGCGAGGGCCGGCAGGAGGATCTGACGATCTCGGGCGTGCTCAACGACATTTACGCCGCGGTGGAGCAGGTGACCGGCGCGGTCGGCGGCGGTCCGGTCAGCCTCGTCGGGGCGAGTTTCGGCGGCGGCATCAGCGCTTACTTCGCCGCGCACCATCCAAGCCTGTTGCATCGCGTGGTCCTGCTCAACCCACTGCTCAACTACAAGAAGCGTTTCATCGACGACAAGCCGTACTGGTACAACAACCGCATCAACGATGCGGCCGGCGACGAACTGGCCGCGCGCGGCTTTGTCGCTCACTCGCCGAGTTTCAAGCTCGGCCGCCCATTGCTCAACGAGACCTTCTACGTGCAGCCGCATCGCATCCTGGGCGAGATCAAGGCGCCAACGCTCATCGTGCATGGTACGGGCGACACCTTTGTGCCGGTGCAGTCGTCACGCGATTCGCTCGGCCAGTTCCGGTGCGCCGCCGAACTGGTCGAAATAAGCGGCGCGCAGCATGGTTTCGCCATGCCCGACGACCCGGCGTATCGTCATCCGCAGACCCGGCGCTGGCAGGCGTCCGTCATCACGACGGTGACCGACTGGCTGACCGCACCGCCGTAGGCACGTCTCGGGTCGGGGCTATCGGTCGGAGGTGGCGTCACCGTGGTCGCCACAGTGACTGCGGACCGCGTCCTGCCGATTCATCGGGACGGGTCCATCAGGCGAGCAACGCCCCGCATAGGTCGCCGACGCTCGCGCGGTCGCGCCACAGCCGCAGGAGCCCGGCCAGCCGAAGCACCTCTTGATGGGTGCGCGCCGAGCTGGTCTCGCGCGCCAGCGCCAGCGCCCGCAGCCCGGCGGTCGCCGCCTCGTCCGGCTCTTCGGCCGCCGCGTAGGTCAGTCCCTTGAGCGACAGGAAGTAGCCGTAGTCGCGAGCGGAGAAGGTCACCGGCGTCAGCCAGGCGTCGTAGAGGTCGAGCGCGCGAGCCGGCCGGCCGGCCTTTTCGTAGCAGATGGCGAGTTGCAGGTTGAACAGCGCCTCGTCGTAGTAGGGCGACAGCCATGCGTCCGGATCGAGCCTGGCCGGATCATGCCGGGCAAGCAGCGCGCGCGCCTCGTCGAGCCGGTGCTCGACGAGATCGAAGGGGTGCCCGATCATGGCGAGCGCGCGCGCCTCTTGTTGTGCCGCCTCGGCCAGCACGTGCGGCGGCAGGCGCCAGGGCCCCTCCTGAGCGGCCCGAGCCATCGTCAGCATGCGCAGACCGTCGCGGTCGTCCCAGGCGGCCTGACTCTTCTTCAGCAGCACATAGCCCTGCATCGCGGAGTCGTTGGTGGCCTGCGCCCACTCCACCGCGCGATCGCGCCAATAGTTGGCCAGCTCGGGCATGGTGATGTCGCGATAGAACCAGCCGGCCAGCTCGGCGGCCCGGGACCCGGTCCGCAACAGCTCGTGCCGAATCGGGGCCTTGGCCTCTCTGGCCAGCTGCTCGACGGCCGCGATCATCCCGATGATCACGGGGATGCTGCGCTTGGGGCCGCGGCGCCGGTCGTTCGCCGAGCACTCCTCGAGCTGGCGGCGAAAGTAGCCAACGACCGCGTCATCGGCGTACCGCCGCGCGTCGGTCAGCGCGATCGCGATGTGCTGGAGCTCGTCGAGGCCGATCGCGGGCAAGGTGACGGCTCCCACCCCGCGCTTGACGAAGGTCGCGCGGGACAGCTCGGCCATCTGCCGCCATTCGTCGTCATCGCGCGGAAGGCGGCGGGCCGGCTCCGGCGCTTGCGACGGGCTTGGGGCGCCCATGGGACAGCCGGTCTCGGGCGCCCCGGCGAAGACGCCGCTTGCACATCGGCCGGCGGCTGATGGCTCGGTGAGGTGGGTCAGCGGGAACCACAGCAGATTTGCCGGGATGCGCAGGATATGCGCCCACTGAACCAGCCTGTCGATATTTTGGATGGGCGGTCCGCTCTCGATGCGACTCAGTTGCGCCTGCGTGAGGAAGAACCATGAGGCCGCGACGCTTTGCGAGATGGGCCTGCCGTAGGCGTGCGTGCGGAAGGCGCGCGCGATTTTGCCCATGTGCCGCGTGGCGAGCGCCCGGCGCATCTCATCGGACTCCCAGAAGTGGGCGGGCACCGCAGGAGGCTGAATAAGGACATCCCTGGTCTTCTTGCAGCAAGCGGCGCATATTTCGCCTGGATTGTCGCGGGCCAGTTGAGTATCGCATTGCCTGCAAAAGCGCTTCATCTCGCGTGCCTTTGTCGGGATGCCACCTGGAGCCGGGTAATGCCGAGTCTAACGATACTACGTAGGAAAGCAATAAGAAGCATGCGTCCAACGCATAGCGATCACGCCGGTGACGCATAAGCGATGCGCGGCGCATGGGCGAGGCTTGAGTGAAACAGCCGAAACACCTGCCTCGCGGACGGCTGTGGCGCGAAGGGGAGCGACTTGATGGGGGACGAGACCTCGGCCGGATCGATTCTCCGGCACCTCGACGACCTGCGGGTCGCCCTTGATGTGGCCGGATTCGTTACGAAAATCGAGGAGACCGGCCAGTCGCCGCGCGGCTGCCCATTTCTGCGCGTCACCAACCCGAAGCTCGCCCAGCTCAGCGAGGCGATCCGGTGTGACCATCACGCGCCCGACGGCGGCGCGCTCTGGTTCTACTGGAGCTGGGGCGAGCCCATGTGTCCGGCACATGACGTCCACCGAGCGGCGAAGGAGTTGGGACATGTTGTGGGCGACGGTAAATGACGGCAATGCCAGCTCTGGCGGGCATATCTGTAGAATGTCGCCATTGCGCGGATCCCCTGGGCCAGTGGCTGATCCGGTGTTGTGGCTCGCCCGACTTCGCCGGGATTTTCCCGACTGGGCGTTTCTTTTCGACCCATGGGCATCGACGTGGATGGCTGTACGGGGACGTTATCGGATCGAGATAGCCGCAACGGCGAACGCGCTGCACGACTCGCTCAAGGACGGACACACACCCCGTCCGCCCCAGTAAATGATGCACTTGCACATCGCAAATGCAAGTGCCAACGACTCTGCACATGTATCCGACCACTGCACGAGACAGCTGCCCGGAAATCAGCTCTCAGGGCACATGCGGCGGCTGCGGGTGAGCACTTCCCTCGGGTACCGGCGTCTACCGCCCACCGCTCGCCCGACCGTTCATCGCGCGGGTTCGCCCCCGTCGAAGCGGACCCGTTCTGATCGCCGCGCTCAGCCGACGAGGACGTTGACCGCCGCCGTCATCTCGGCGAGTGCCTTCTTGGCGTCGGCGAAGTACATGCCGGTCTTCGGATCGGTGTAGAGCTCGTTGTCGATCCCGGCGTAGCCGTGCCCCATGGACCGCTTGATGACGATGATGTTCTTCGCCGCGTCGACGTCGAGGATGGGCATCCCCGAGATGGCCGAGCCCGGGCGCCGCGCCGCCGGGTTGGTGACGTCGTTCGCGCCGACAACGAGGGCCACATCGGTCTGCGCGAACTCGGGGTTGACCTCGTCCATCTCCTTGAGTTGCGCGTACGGCACGTTCGCCTCGGCCAGCAGCACGTTCATGTGCCCCGGCATCCGGCCGGCCACCGGGTGGATGGCGTAGGCCACGGTCACGCCGCGGGCCTCGAGGAGCTCGGCGAGCGCCCGCAGCTCGTGCTGGGCCTGCGCGGCGGCCAGCCCGTACCCCGGCACCACGATGACCCTGGAAGCGTACGCGAGCTGGATGGCGGCGTCGTCGGCCGACAGCGCCCGCACCTGCCCGCCCGCCCCGCCGACCGCGGGGGCGGCGCTGTCGCCGGTGCCGAAGCCGCCCACGATGATGTTGGTCAGCGAACGGTTCATGGCGTCGGCCATCAGCTTGGTCAAGATGGCACCGGACGCGCCGACCAGCGCCCCGGCGGTGATGAGCACGGTGTTGCCGACGACGAAGCCCGCCATCGCGACGGCCGTCCCGGTGAACGCGTTGAGCAGCGAGATCACGACGGGCATGTCGGCGCCGCCGATCGGCATCACCATCGTCACGCCGAACGCCAGCGCGGCCAGGGCGAGCACCGACAGCAGCGCCACCCCGCCGCGGCCGGCGATGAGGAAGCCCGCCGCCGTCGCCATCGCGACCGCGAGACCGGCGTTGATCAGCCTGGCCGCGGGGAAGACGACCGGCCGGCTGGCCACCATGCCCTGCAGCTTGCCGGAGGCGATCAGCGAGCCGGAGAACGTCACCACACCGATCACGACGTCCAACGTGATCGGCACCGAGATCTGCGCGGACATCTCCGCCGTACC
>CALAED010000656.1 GCA_937891035.1 uncultured Thermomonosporaceae bacterium
GTAGACGACGTCGAACTCCTCCATCCGCACTCGCCGCACGGCCGGATCCGGCGTGGCCGCCGGCAGCGAGGAGATGGCCATGACCGGCTGGACGTGCCGGACGGCCCGGGGCGGTCCCCAGTAGGGCTCGAGGATCTCCCACAGCTGGGCCACCGCGTCGATGGGTCCGACGATCGACGAGCAGCGCCGGCCCTGCGCCCTGGCCCGTTCGGCGAAGGCCCGTACGGCCTCTGGGGTGGCCGAAACGGGCACCAGGTTGGCGCCGGAATAGCACAGGGAGCGGAGCCGTCCGTCGTCGAGGTAACCCCACATCTGGGCGCCGAGCCGGGCCTGGTCGAGGCCGACGGCGTGTACGCGGGAGGCGACGAACACGTTCGCGATCGAATCGGCGTCCAGAATGGACAAGGCCTCCTCGCGGTACCGGTCATCTAGGACCCGCACCGACGCCGACCCGAGCATGCGCATGTTTTACCCGCTCCAGGCAGCCGACAGCACCAGCGCTATATACAGAGTAGGTCGTCGGATCAACTGGGCGATTGCCGGGCCCCGGCCGTCGCCGGGGCCCGGCCAGGCACTGGCGTCACCTTCGTCCCAGCGCCTCTGGGGAAGTCCGCCGGCAGGGCGCCGGGCGCGGGTAGGCGGTGATCCACGAATCGCCCTATGTGACGATGACCTCCGGGCCGGCCCCGTCGCCCCCTTCGGCATCGACCTCGATGCCCCGCTCCTCGGCGATGCGCATGGCCTCTTCGATGAGGGTCTCGACGATCTGGTCCTCGGGAACGGTCTTGACGACTTCGCCCTTGACGAAGATCTGGCCCTTGCCGTTGCCGGAGGCGACGCCGAGGTCGGCCTCGCGCGCCTCGCCGGGGCCGTTGACGACGCAGCCCATGACGGCCACCCGCAGCGGCACGGGGAAGCCCTCGAGCCCGGCGGTGACGCGGTCGGCGAGGGTGTAGACGTCGACCTGGGCGCGGCCGCACGACGGGCAGGAGACGATCTCCAGGCCGCGTTCGCGCAGATGCAGGGCTTCGAGGATGGCGGTACCGACCTTGACCTCTTCAACGGGCGGCGCCGACAGCGAGACCCGGATGGTGTCGCCGATGCCCTCGGCCAGCAGGGCCCCGAAGGCGACGGCCGACTTGATCGTTCCCTGGAAGGCCGGGCCGGCCTCGGTGACGCCGAGGTGCAGCGGGTAGTCACAGCGGGCGGCCAGCTTGCGATACGCCTCGATCATCACGACCGGGTCGTGATGCTTGACCGAGATCTTGATGTCGCGGAAGTCGTGCTCCTCGAACAGCGAGCATTCCCACAGCGCCGACTCCACCAGGGCGTCGGCGGTGGGTTTGCCGTACTTTTCGAGCAGCCGGGGGTCGAGGGACCCGGCGTTGACGCCGATCCGGATCGGGATGCCCGCGTCGTTGGCCACCTTGGCGATCTCGCCGACTTTGTCGTCGAACTTCTTGATGTTGCCGGGGTTGACGCGTACGGCCGCGCAGCCGGCGTCGATGGCGGCGAAGACGTACTTGGGCTGGAAGTGGATGTCGGCGATCACGGGGATCTTCGACTTCTTCGCGATCGCGGGCAGCGCGTCGGCGTCGTCCTGGGAGGGCACCGCCACCCGGACGATCTGACAGCCGGACGCGGTCAGCTCGGCGATCTGCTGCAGGGTCGCGTTGACATCCGCGGTCACGGTGGTGGTCATCGACTGCACCGACACCGGGGCGCCCCCGCCCACCGGCACCGCGTTCTTGCCCCGGCCCACCATGATCTGCCGGGATTGACGACGCCGCGCCACCTGGGGACGTGGCGCGGGCATTCCGAGTTCGACGCTCATGATCCTCTATCGCGGGGTGTTAGTGCCGTTGATGCTGTTACTGCGGAAGTTTCAGTGGGTTCAGCACATCAGCGAGAATGAGCAGAACCCCCAGCCCGACAAGCAACACGACGGCGATGTACGTCACCGGCATGAGCTTGGTCATATCTACGGTGCCAGGGTCGGGCCGGCCTCTGATACGGGCGATCCCGGCCCTGATCCGCTCGTAACACAGTACCGCCAGGTGTCCACCGTCCATCGGGAGTAGGGGTAGGAGGTTGAGTACTCCTACGAAGATGTTCACCGATACGACCAGGGACAAAAACAAGAACGCCTTGAACCGCCATGACTGGTTCGACGCGAAGATCTGGCCCGATACGTCGCCCGCCCCGTACACGCTGCCCACCTGCCCGGCCGGCGTCTGCGCCCGGTCCGGGGAGAACAGCTTGGGGATCGCGGCCGGCAGGTCGACGGCGATGCGGCCCAACTGCCCCAGATAGCCGCCGAACTGGCCCGCCGCCGTCACCGGCGCGCTGACGGGCCCCTTCCTGTCCCAGTTCGCGGCGAGGACCAGTGGCGACATGCCGAGGAAGGCCTGCCCGTCGACTTCGGCGAGCCGCGGCCGCAGCGTGCGCGGCGGCTGGTCACCGGCGCGCCGGACGACCATGGAGACTTCGGCGCCCGGCTGGGCGGCCCGGATGGCCGCGCGCAGGTCGTCCCAGTCGCGGATCGGGCGGCCGGCGAACGAGACCACGCGGTCCCCGCGCCGCAGGCCCGCCTGAGCGGCCGGTGCGGGCGGCGCCCCTGAGCCGCACGGCTCGTTCATGCTCGCGGGCACGCACCGGCTGATCGCTTCCACCGTCGCCGTACGGTTTTGGCCCTCGGGCAGCCCCGTTGTCAGGTTGACCGCCACGAGGAGCAGGTAGCCGACGACGAGGTTGATCACCACGCCGGCCGCGATCACGATCGCGCGCTGCCGCGCCGGCTGCCGATAGAACGCCCGTCTCTCATCGCCGGGCTCGATCCGCTCGAGCGGCGTGTAGCCGACGATCCGGACGAACCCGCCAAGCGGAATCGCCTTGATTCCGTACTCGGTCTCGCCCCGCCTCCGGGACCACAGCGTCGGCCCGAAGCCGACGAAGAACTGGGTGGCCTTCATCCCGAACCGCTTGGCCGTGACGAAGTGCCCGAACTCATGCAACACGACCGTGGCGAGCAGCGCGACCACGAACGCGATCACGCCGAGAAGGCCGTAAAAGGAACTCATACACCGTCCAGCGGGTCAGTCGAGTCATGCCCAAGGCACCGCGGATGATGTCGGGCACGCTTAGGTCAGTTCGCGCGCCCTCGTTCGCGCCCACGCGTCCGCGGCGAGCACATCGTCGAGCGTCACCCCCGTATCCAGGACTTCGTGCTCTGTCACTACCCGCTGGACGGTGTCCACTATTCCCAGGAAGGGCAGGCGTCCGTTCCTGAAGGCCTCGACGCACTCTTCGTTGGCGGCGTTGTAGACCGCGGGCGCCGTGCCGCCGAGCGCGCCCACGTGGCGGGCCAGCCGCACGGCGGGGAACGCCTCGTTGTCGAGCGGGAACAGCTCCCAGGTGTGCGCCTCGGTCCAGTCGATGCCCGGCGCCGCGTCGGCGACCCGATCCGGCCAGGACAGGCCGAGCGAGATCGGCATCCGCATGTCGGGCGGGCCCGTCTGGGCGAGCGTCGATCCGTCAGTGAACTCCACCAGTGAGTGGATCATCGACTGCGGATGGATCATGACCTCGATCCGGTCGAACGGGATGTCGAACAGCAGGTGCGCCTCGATGACCTCCAAGCCTTTGTTGATCAGCGTCGCGGAGTTGATCGTGACGACCGGCCCCATTTCCCAGGTCGGGTGGGCGAGCGCCTGTTCCGGGGTCACGTCTTCGAGCTCGGCCCGGCGCCGGCCGCGGAACGGCCCGCCGCTTGCGGTCAGCACCAGCCGGCGCACCTCGGCCGCCGACCCGCCGCGCAGGCACTGCGCCAGCGCCGAGTGCTCGGAGTCGACCGGCACGATCTGACCAGGCTTGGCCCTGGCCTTCACCAGCGGGCCGCCGACGATCAGCGACTCCTTGTTGGCGAGCGCGAGCGTGCGGCCGGCGTCGAGGGCCGCGAGCGTGGACGCCAGCCCAAGCGCGCCGGTGACGCCGTTGAGCACGACGTCGCACGGGTGGGCGGCCACCTCGGCCACCGCCTCGGGGCCGGCGAGGATCTTCGGGATCCGGTACTCGCCCGTGGCGTAACCGCGGCGCTGGGCCTCGGCGTAGAAGGCCAGCTGCAGATCCTGCGCCGTCGACGCCTTGGCCACCGCGACCACCTCGGGGTGGAACTCCAGCGCCTGCCGTGCCAGCAACGCGACCCGGGACCCGCCGGCCGCGAGGCCGGTGACGCTGAACCGGTCCGGGTTGCGGCGAATGACGTCGAGGGCCTGGGTGCCGATCGAGCCGGTCGAGCCGAGCACGACGACGCCGCGGCGGCCCGCGCGGACGGATTCCGATGCCGATTGGTCTGCCGAAAGGGGAGTCACCCGTCCATTGTTCCGGGTCGCCGGCCCGGCCTCCACGGCGGTGGCCCACACAATGCGGAGTTCGTTACAGCGGCTCGTCGAAGCAAGCGCGCTGAGGGCGACCCCACGTACCGGTGACTTTCGCGCCCACCCGCACAGGCGAGCACAGTCGACCGCGTGGCCGCCCGTCAGCAGACAAGGAGGTCGAAGAGCCGGCCGAGCTCGGCGGCCGGATCGTCGGTGAGACCCGGGTGGACGGGCCCGGGCTGGATGATGGTGCTGCGCGGCGCCGTGAGCCAGCGGAACCGTTCGCCCAAGGAGGAGGCCGCGGCCCTGCCAGCCGACCCGCCGCCGCAGGTGGCGTCGACGGCGTGCAGCGCGTTCCGGACGCCCTCGAGGTCGAGGTCGGCGGCGAGGGCGCGCAGCCGGTCGGGATCCACGCGGGTGCGGCAGCCGAGGAAGTCGCGCCGCCGGCAGTACAGGACCACCCCGACGTTCATCGCCTCACCGCGCTCGATGCTCGGCACCACTCGCAGCGTCGCGTACTCATAGACCGCCCTGGCGTTCGGCGTCTGCGGCGCGTTCATGGGGCGGCCACCTCGGGGAGCCAGCCGCGCGGCGCCGCGACCCTGGCCAACAGCTGCGTGACGTAGGCATCGCGCACCGCCTGCGGCCCCGCGAACCCAGACTCCCCGGCCAGCCATGGCTCGGGCACGAGGCCGACCACCTCGCCGAGCAACTCCTCCGTGATCCGCGGCGCCAACTCGGCATCGGCCTCCGGCAGCTGCTTGGCGTATGGCGCGAGGACGTGGTCGCCCGCGTCGTACGGCCGCCGCACGAGCGTGCCGGCACGCGTCCAGGCGTGATGGAAGTACAGGCTCGCGCCATGGTCGATCAACCAGACGTCGCCGTGCCAGACCAGCAGGTTGGGGTTGCGCCAGCTGCGATCCACATTGCCGATCAGCGCGTCGAGCCAGAGCACCCGCGAGGCGAAGCCGGCGTCGGCGGCCCAGCCAAGCGGGTCGTACCCGAGCGCGCCGGGCAGGAAGTCGATCCCGAGGTTCCACCCCGGGCTGGCGTTGAGCAGGTCCTGCACCTCCTCGTCCGGCTCGTGCCGGCCGATCACCGGGTCGAGATCGATGATCACCAGATCGGGCACGCGCAGCCCGAGCCGGCGGGCCAGTTCGCCGGCGATGATCTCGGCGATCAGGGCTTTGCGGCCCTGCCCGGCACCGATGAACTTCGCCACGTACGTCCCCAGGTCGTCGGCCTCGACGAGGCCGGGCAACGACCCGCCCTCGCGCAGCGGCGCCACGTATCTGGTCGCCGTCACCACGGGAAGCGCGCCGGGAAGCATGACCACACCGTAACGGCGCGCGGCGGCGTCCGTTCCCGGCATCATCTGAGAGGCCGGAGCGTGACCGTGATGGAGAGTTATCGATCAGTGGGCGCGTTCCAATCAACCAGTTGCACGATGACGCCGTTGGGGTCGCGGACCTGGAAGGCGCGTTCGCCCCATTCCTCGCTGGTCAGCGGCATAGTGATCGCGACGCCCTCGCCGCGCAGGCGGGCCAGCTCGCCGTCGAGGTCGTTGACCACGAAGGCGAGGATCAGGCCGGCGGCGTGTTCGTCGCGTTGGTCGGCGGGCAGGGTCGGCAGGCCCCGCTGGAGGAACACGACGTTCATCCCGGCGTCCGCGCGGGTCAGCGAGGCGAAACCGGCAGCGGCCATCTCGACCTGGAAGCCGAAGTGGCGGGCGAGGAAGGCACTGGACGCGGCCACGTCCTCGACGTTCAGCGACACGGCGCTTGAGGTGATCTGCACGGACGCTCCCATGGTCGGACGAACTAATCAATGTACATTGTACAATGTACGGCGTATAACGTTGTTCGGGAGAGAATGATTCCCGTGCCGACCGAACGAACCAGCGCGGGCGACCCGGCCCGCACCCTGCAGCTGCTGTGGCGCGAGTCCGCGCCGGGGGCCAAACGCGGGCCACGTCGCGGGTTGAGCATCGACGCGGTGGTGGACGCGGCGATCAACATCGCCGACTCCGAAGGCCTGGACGCGGTGACCATGCGCCGCTTGGCGGACGAGCTCGGGGTGGTGCCGATGACGGTCTACACCTACATCCCGGGCAAGGCCGAGCTGCTCGACCTCATGCTGGACGCGGCCTATGCGCGCATGCCCCGCACGGACACGGCCGGACACCCCTGGCGCTACCGCGTGACCGCCATCGCACAAGAAAACAAAGACCTCTTCGAACGCCACCGGTGGGCCGCGGCCGTCTCAACGACCCGGCCGCCGCTTGGACCCGGGCAGATGGCCAAGTACGAGCACGAACTCGCCGCGCTCGCCGGCCTCGGCCTCGACGACGTGGAAATGGACGACTGCCTGACCTACCTGCTCAGCTTCGTGCAGGCCTGCGCCAGGGCCAGTGCCGACGCCCGCGCGGCCCGCCACGACAGCGCCATGACCGACGAGCAGTGGTGGCAGGTCAACGCGCCCCTCCTGGCCCGCGTCTTCGACGAGAACGCCTACCCCACCGCGGCCCGTGTCGGCGCGGCGGCGGGCGCCGCCCACGGCGGTGCCTACAACCCCGACCACGCCTACGCCTTCGGCCTGCAACGCGTCCTTGACGCCTTCGCCGTTCTCATCGATCGCCGCGCGGCGGCCGGCGGCGCCCGCGGTAGACCTACGTCGTCGTGAGGTGTCGCGCCGGGGCATGCCGTCTCGTTCGGGCTTGGTCAGGCACCACGACTTGCGTAGACGACGAAGGGGTTGCCGGCCGGGTCACGCAGCACCGCGCGGATTTCGTGCGGCCCGTCTTCGGGCCCGCGGACGAGTTCGGCGCCGGCCGCGGTCAGCCGCTCCGTCGTGGCCGCGACGTCGTCGACCTTGAACGAGACCACCGGGCCGGCCGCGACCTGCTCCTCGGGCGCGGCGAGCGCGAACGTCGTGCCGCCGCCGTCGAGCGCGGCGAACCGCTCGCCGTCCTGGAACCTCACCTCCAGGCCGAGCCCGTCGCGGTAGAACGCGACGGCGGCGGCCATGTCGTCGGTGCCGTACAGCACGTTGCCGATGCGGGTCATGTAGGCCTCCAGCATGGAATGGGGCGCGTCGCAGGGCCGTCAAGCAGACCCGCACCCGGCGGCCCGATCGCCGCGTCCGAACATCCTTAGGGGGCAGTCGACCACGTCGCCGAACGCGCGCGCACCTTCTACGATGTCGATCCAGGCGACAGCGGAGGCCGGGGTGAAGCCGGGCGGGAAGGTCCGGGGCGCCACGGCGAGGTCGGGCACGGCGTCGTTCGGGAGACGGTTCTCGTCCGGCAGGTCGGGGCCGCCGCGAAAGGGGCGGGCGAGCACCAACCGGCCGCATTGCGCGCGGCGCTGGATCGCCCGGCCCGCCGCGCCGGCCGCGGCTCGCGGAGTCAGGACAGCGCTTCGTACAACGCGGCGATTAGGCGGTGCGCGCGCAGGTCGCCGGTCAACCGATCGCCCAGCCGGTTCATGACGTAGGCCATGGCGATGCCGCGGTCGATGTCGCCGAACCCGATAGAGCCGCCTGTGCCGGTGTGGCCGAAGGCCCCATGCTGGGCGGCCGGCGGCATCGGGAAGACCACCGACGGCAGCATGAAACCAAGCCCGAACGCGGTGTCCACGATGAGCACCTGGTCGGGTCCGCGCACCCGCGGCTTGATCGCCGCCCGCAGCGTGGCCGGCCGGAGGATCCGCCCGCCCACCAGATCGCGGTAAAACCCG
>CALAED010000657.1 GCA_937891035.1 uncultured Thermomonosporaceae bacterium
GGGCGTCTTCGATGCCGCGGTGGAAGGTCGGGTAGGCGTAGATCATGTGCCGGAGCCGCTCGGTCGGCACCTCGCCGTGCACGGCCACCGTCAGCGCCCCGAGCACCTCGCCGCCCCAGGGACCGGCCGACGTGGCGCCGACGAGGACGCCGCGCCCGGCGTCTTCGACGAGCTTGATGAACCCGTCGTTGCCCGCCTTGTGGATCCAGCCGCGCGCCGTCGACGGCACCTCGGCTTGGCCGGTGCGGACGGACAGCCCTTGGTCGCGCGCCTGCGCTTCGGTCAGTCCCACGGAGCCGATCTCCGGGTCGGTGAAAGTGACCCTGGGCACCGCCCGATAGTCGGCCGGTGGACCGTCCTGGCCCAGGATGTCGCGGATGACGATCGCCGCCTGGTACATCGACACGTGCGTGAACTCGCCCTTGCCGGTGATGTCGCCGACCGCCCAGACGCCGTCGGCCACGCGCATCCGCTCATCGACCGGGATCGCGCGGGCCGACTCGTCGACGCCGACCGCCCCCATGCCAAGCGCGGCCAGATCGGCGCGCCGGCCGGTCGACACGAGCAGGCGTTCGGCGGACAGCGCCTCGGCGCCCCGCAGGTTGAGTGTGAACCCCGCCCCGGCGTGCCCGACCCGGGTGACCTTGGCGCCGGTCCGTACGGCGATGCCCTCGCGGGTGAAGACCTCGGCCAGCAGCCGTCCCGCCGCCGGCTCCTCGGCCGGCACCAGCCGATCCATCGCCTCCACGACCGTGACCTGCGCGCCGAACCGCGCGAACACCTGGGCAAGCTCGGCGCCGATCGCGCCGCCGCCCAGCACGATGAGCGACTCCGGCACTTGCTCGGTCTCGATCGCCTCATGGTTGCTCCAGTACGGCGTGCCGGCGAGCCCTTCGATGGGCGGCGCGGCGGGTGCCGTACCGGACGCGACGACGACGCCGCGCCGGGCCCGGTAGACCTGTTCGCCGTCGGCTCCGGCGCCCATGCCGTCCGGCGGCCGTATGGTGACCTCGCCGGGCGCGGTGATCCGGCCCTGGCCGCGAACGAAGTGGCCGCCCTTGCCGGTGAACCTGTCCACCGCGACCTTGTCATCCCACGTGTCCGTGGCCTCCTCGCGGATGCGCCGCGCCACCGGCGCCCAGTCGGGCCGCACGGTCGACGTGCCGGCCATGCCGCCCACCCGCCGGGTCTCGGCCAGCAGGTCGGCGGCACGGATCATCATCTTGGAGGGCACGCAGCCCCAGTACGGACATTCGCCGCCCAGCAGTTTCGCCTCGACGCCGACGACATCAAGCCCGGCCTCGACCAGTTGCCCGGCGACGTACTCTCCGCCCGGCCCCATCCCGATGACGACGATGTCGGTCTCGTGGGTGTTCATGCCTGTCTTGTGCCCCGCGCCGGTCGCCTCATCCCAGGGGTACGGGGGATGGGGCGGGCCGGCACCGGGCCGGGGGTGGGCCGCGGCGAAGCGCCGCTAGGTCGCCGCGACCGGGGCGGAGCCGAGCACCTGGTGAACGGCCGCCACGATCTTGTCCTCGTTCGGCAGGACGTACTCCTCCATGGGCCGGCTGTAGGGGATCGTCGCGTCAAGCGCCGTCACCTGCCTGATCGGCGCCTTGAGGTAGGAGAAGCCGGCATCGGCGACCTCGGCCGCGATGACGGCGGACGCCGAGGCGTGCAGCGTGGCCTGATCGACCAGCACCAGGTGGCCGGTCTTGGCGACCGACTCCAGAATGGTCGCGGTGTCGAGCGGCTCGAGCGTCCGCGGGTCGATCACCTCGGCGCTGACGCCCTCGCCGGCCAGCCGCTCGGCCGCCGCGAGGGCCCGGCCCACGGTCCAGCCGGTCCCGACGATGGTGACGTCCGTACCGGCGCGCCGCACCGCCGCCTGCCCGAACGGCACCAGGTATTCGCCCTCCGGCACCTCGCCATGATCGAGCAACAGCAGGTAGTGCTGGAAGTAGCAGACCGGGTTGTCGTCGCGGATGGCGGTCGCCATCAGCCCCTTGGCGTCGGCCGGCGTCGCCGGCAGCGCGACCTTGAGCCCCGGCACGCCCATGAACATCCCGTAGATGGATCCGGTGTGCTGGCCCGCCCAGCCCGCGGTGAAGCCGTACCCCGCCTTCATGACGAGTGGGACTCGCACCTGGCCGCCGGTCATGTAGCGGAAGCGCGGCGCCTCGTTCACCACCTGGTCCATGCCGACGAGCATGAACTCGGCCATGTAGAGCTCGACGACCGGCCGATAGCCGGCCAGTGCGGCGCCGATGCCCATCCCGATCTCCGCGGTCTCGGAGATCGGCGTCACCCGTACGCGGTCGGACCCGAACTCCTGCAGGAACGGGTCGTTCTTCGTGGTGGCGATGTTCTGCCCGAAGTAGAGAACGCTCTCGTCCCGCTGCATCTCCAGCCGGATGGCTTCGTTGATGGCGGCTATGTAAGGGAGTTCCCGTGCCATGGCCGTGGTCTCCTAGGCGTAGACGTACTTGACGGCGTCTTCAGGCTTCGGGAGTTCGCTCTCCAGACCGAATTCCACAGCCTCTTGCATCTCCGTGCGGGCGGCCTCGGTGATCCGGTCGGCCTCCGCCGGCGACAGCGTGGTGTCGGTGACGAGCTTGGCGCGAAACCGCGGCACGGGGTCGCCGCGCTTGGCGGCCTCGTACTCCTCGGTCGCGCCGAACGTCGTGATGGCCTCGTGCTCCGGGAAGTGGAGCGGCACGCCGGGCGGCGCGATGGAGTTGCCATGCGCGCTCAGCCGGTAGACCTTCGACTCCACGAGCGTCGGCCCGCCGCCGTCGCGGGCGCGGGCGACGGCCGCCCCCACCTCGCCGTACACCGCGAGCGGGTCGCCGCCGTCGACGGTGACCCCGGGCATGCTGTGGGCGCGCGCCTTGACCGCGAGCGGCTCGCCGGCCGCCGCGTTGGCGTCCTCCTGCTCGACCCTGGTGACGACGTTGTAGTTGTTGTTCTCCAGCACGTAGACGATAGGCAGCTTCCACAGCGAGGCGATGTTAAGCGACTCGTGGAAGGCGCCCTGCTTGGTGGCGCCGTCGCCGAAAAAGCACAGTACGACCTGGCCCTGGCGCCTGATCTGCGCGGCGTACGCGGCGCCCGTCGCCTGCGGAATGCCCTGGCCGACGATGCCGGACGTACCGAGGAAGCCGCGCGAGACGTCGGTCAGGTGCATCGACCCGCCGTAGCCGCCGCACAGCCCGGCGGCCTTGCCGTAGATCTCCGCCATCATCGCCTTCGGCGAGGTGCCGAGCACGAGGGGATAGCCGTGGCAGCGGTACGTCGTCATCAGCTGGTCGCCGGGGCGGAGCGTGGCCAGGGACCCGACGATCGAGGCCTCGGCCCCGTCGGCGAGGTGCGTGTGGCCGCGGATCACGCCCGGGTGTTCCTCGAAGGTGCGCTTCACCCGCTCCTCGAACTCGCGGACCCGCACCATCTGCGTCCACATCCAGACGAGCCGGTCTCGATCGAGCCCTTCAACACCATTCGTATCGGTCAAGGGAACTCCTTCCCGTGCCCGGTCCTGTGCCCGGTCTAAACGCCGCTGAATTGCGCGGCCGTGGTTTCGTAAGCGCGTTCGAAGATTTGCTCCATGGGCAGGTTGCGCAGCTCCTCGGACAGCACCTCGACGCCCCAGGGCTCGGCGTAGCCCATGTCCGTACAGACCTCGACGTAGCGGTGCACGCCGAATTCGCCCTCGCCGGGCAGCTCCCGGTGGTTGATGGTCTCGTCCACGTGGTCGGGCATGTTTTCCACCCGGCCGTCGCTCAGCTCGATCCACCCGAGGTATTCCAGCGGGATCGTCCGCAGTTCTTCCGGCTCGATGCGGAGCTTGCCCATGTGCCACGTGTCGATCGCCACGCCGCCGTTCGGGGCGCCGGCCCTCTGGACGACATCGAGCACGGTCGCGAGGCTGTTGACGTTGGGGTCGAACGGCATCAGCTCGTACACGACCTTCGCGTCCGTGTGGCCCGCGGCGTCCGCGCACAGCTCGGCGAAGCCCTCGGCGAGGCGGGGGATCGGACAGGGGGTGCCGGGAATGTTGCCGACCTTGATGTGATGCACGGGCAGCACCTCGGCGGCCTCGAACACCATGCGGCGGATCCGGTCGGCGCCCTTTCTCCGCTCGTCGTCGGCGTCGAGGAACCAGTCCTGGAGTAACTCGAGCTCGATCGGCCCGAGGCCGTTGTCGTCGAGGATCTGCCGCATCTCGCGCAGGCTGCGCTTTTCGAGCTGGTGCTCGAGGTCGGCGTGCCAGATCCCGATGCCGCGGAAGCCCACCCGTGCCGCCTCGGCGCAGCGCTCGGGGAAGTCGAACAGGCTCCACTCGCGGCCGAAGTGCACCTCGACCGGCCCCGACAGCGTCCAGTACAAGCCGATCAGTCCGGCGTCCGGAACACTCATCGGCCGCCACCTCCACGTTCTGCCCGGACCATCCCGTACGGCGCGCACGGACCTGGGCATACGCCGTCGAGGCGACGGGCTCTGAGCAAGCTTCACGGTCTGACTACGTCTGGAGCCTAGGTCCGCCGACGTCCGGCGTCCACACCTAAAGACGACATTTCTGGATACGGGCGAGACGGCGAACGTCATACATGCATATGCGGCATGAAACAGACATCGCCCTCTATCAATGGTTTTTGATCGGACCTCCTTGGATGATCGGTTCCCGGCGGAACGGAACCGCGGCTTCTGCGGCGCCCGCATACCCGAGACTGCCGCCGAACGCGCCGTCTGGTGAGGTCCACCTCGCCATCGGCGAGGAAGAAGGAAACGCCGTCGGCGGGGCGGCGGGTTCGCGGAATTGGCGGAGTTATCTGGTCGGTTATCTGGTTGTCGCGCTCCCTCGCGTGTGCCGAGCTGATTCCCGCCGCCCTCGTTAAGGCTGTTCGCGTTTGCGTTCGAGGACGACGCGGGGGCAGTTGAGGGCCTGGGCGAGCTTGAGGATCATCGCGGGGGTGGCGTTGCGCGTGCCCGCCTCGATCTCGCTGATGAGGCTGACCGATACCCGGCACGCGGCGGCCAGTTGTGTCTTGGTGAGCCCTGCCTGCATCCGTGCGTAGGTCACCGCTTCCGGCTCGTGGTCGAGCGGGCGCTTGGGAGGGTTACGGTGCGTGCTCACGCCGCTACAGTAATGCGAAGGAGCGCGAAGTGCAAAATACCTCGCGATGATAACTCTGTGTTCGCAAACGCACCACTTGCGATGCGAAGTTGTGCGAAGATGGCTGGCATGACCACCAAGCCGGATCCGCAACCCGAAGGCAAGCTGATCACCGAGGCCCGCAAGCGCGCGCGGCTGTCCGGGCGCGAGGCCGCCCGGCGGGCGGGCATCAGCGAGGGCCGCTGGCGACAGATCGTGAACGGCTACATGGTCGTGACCAAGGGTGTCTACTCACCGGTCGTGGGCGCGCCGGCCGAAACCATCGCCCGCATGGCGCAAAGCGTCGATGTGACGCCGGAGCAGCTCGAGTCGGTCGGCCGCGCGGACGCCGCCGATGAGCTCAGGAAGTTGAACGCCGGTGCGCGTGCCGCCGCCGATCGGGCTCCCGATGACCTCGACCGCCGCATCGCCCGCATGAAGGCCGACCCCAAGCAGTGGCGGCGGCTGGAGAAGATCGTCGACCTGGTCGAAGAGTTCGACACCGTGTAGATCCACCACGGTCAGTGCTTGCGGACGACCCGTTCTGGCTCGCCCGGCTTCCAGATCGTGATGTCCATGTGGCCGCCGCCGACCGCGATCGACGACGCCCCCGTCAGGTCGGCGGCGTAGAGGCGATCGAAATCCCGGCCGCGCAGGTCGAGGCCGGTCTCTTCGAAGATGAACTCGGCGAACCGCCGGTGCAGGGCCTTGTCTTGGATGTCGTCGACCACGCCCCACAACTTCGCGTCGCCATCTTTGACCTGCGGATCGACGGTCGCGGTATGCAGGCAAAACCGTGGATCGCGGGCCAGGTCGCGGAACTTGGTGGTGTCCGGCATGCCGCTGATCCACAGCCGGCCTTCGAAGATCCGCGGCTCGATTGGGCTGATCCGCGGGAAGCCGTCCGAACGCAACGTCGCCAGCAGACACAGGTTGCCGGTGGCGGCGTGGCGGCGCGCGAACACGGCGGCGATCCGCGGCGCGCTTTCGGTGAATTCCTCCCATGTCGTCATGGCGGAACGTTACGGCACGCCGGCCGATGTCCACGGTCAGGACAAGCCGCGCCGGTGCCGGGCCCGGTACGTCTGGGCCAGGCGGTCTTGCAGCTTGGCGTGCCGGAATTGGTAGGCGGCGCCGGCCCGGCGGAGCAGGCCGACCCGGTGGACGTCGCCGAGGAAGCGCATGAGCCGCCGCGGCACCCGGCCCCGGAGGCTCAGGAGCGATACGACGACGAGGTAGCTCGAGCTCGCGCCGGTCAGGTCGAAGGTGAGCGTGAACACCAGCCCGCCGGCGATGCCGAACCCGGCACCGGCCTCGACGGCCGATAGCAGCCCGCCAAAGCCCTCCGCCAGCGCGCCGGCGACGCCGAACGCGGGCCCGAGCGCGAGTCCGAAGGCCAGCGACCGGACGTACACCAGCTCAAGATCGCGCCGGAGCGTGACGTTCGGCGTCTGCGCCTGCGCGTTCGTCACCGGGGTGGCCACCCATCTGCTCAACCCGACCGTGAAGCCGCCGGCCGCGCCCAGCGCCAGCCCGAACTTCAGGCTGTCCAGGACGCCGCCGACCAGACCGCCGACGAGACCGAGCACGATGGCAGTGATCACGCCGACCGCGAGTCCCACGGCGAGCCCGAACGCCACGTTCGCGACGAGCAGCCGCAGGCGCCGTTTGAGGCGCAGGTCGGCGTAGGCAGGTTCCATCGCGGAGTTCTTCTTGAGGCCCATGAGCACCCCCGCCGTCAGGCCACCCGTCAGCCCACCGGTCAGCCCGCCGGTGAGGCCGAAAGCGAGCGCTTGGGCGAGACCGCCCTCGATCGCGTGGGTGAGTGCGATGGTCAGCCCGCAGGTGATCCCGATGGTGAAGCCGACGGTGAGTCCGACCGTCACGGCTCCCAGGAGGACGCTCAAGCGCCGGTGCACCGCGCGATGCAGCTGCCACCACTGAAAGTCGCCCGTGTCGTGCTCGGTCATGTGATGCGCCAGGAAGGACAGCCAACGCTTGGCGTCGGCGGCGTGCCACAGCCGGCGCGGCCAAAAGGGATGGTCGTGGTCGGCCAGGTCATCGTGGTCGTATTCGGACAGCGTGGCCTCGACGAGGTCGTCGAGCAGATGCTCGGTGATGGCGTCGGCCGTGGGGAACCGGGCGGAGTCGCACAGCGGGGCCGGCGCCCGGCCGGTGTCGATATAGACCTTGCGCAGCATCCACAGTGCCAGCGGCGTGGACAGGGCCCGGGCGACCGGTCCGTTCGGGGCGGTCCGCACGGTCGTGAGCAGCCGCGACCAATCGTCGACCTGGCCGGACCCGAGCCGGCTGGTAATGTACGCCGCCGCGTCGCTCCCGGTGATCGGACGGGGTTCGATGACGGCCGCCCCGACCAGGACCTGACCTTCGTTGGCCCTGACGGCCGCCTGGTACTCCGCGGTCCGGCAGGTGAGCACGACCGCGTCGATGGCGGTGGCCTTGTTCAGCGCGGCGAGGACCAGCGGCCGGATGTGCTCGGGCAGCTCGTCCAGGCCGTCCAGGACCGGCACGATGCGGCGGTTGGACACGAGCGCCTGGGCCGCGTTGCGCCCATAGGCGGCCGCGCGCAGCGCGGGGTAGTTCTCATAGAGCCGCCGGGCCAGCCATCTGTTGACGCGTTCAGTTCGCGGGTCCCATCCCGCCATCGACAACAGCACCGGTACGGGCGCGCCGGGCAGCGGATGCTCGATCAGCTCATAGAGCAGCAGCACCGCCAAGGTGGTCTTGCCCATGCCCGGCGCGCCGAGGATCACCAGCCGGCGGCGGGGCAGCTCGCGCAGCCGATGGGCCATCTTGTCCACTTTGTCGGTCCGCCCGCTGAACCGTACGCGGCCGAGCCCGAACCAGGAGCGCCGGAAGCGCGGCCCGCCGATGTCGCCCATCACGCGCTCCTGCTCGAACGCGA
>CALAED010000658.1 GCA_937891035.1 uncultured Thermomonosporaceae bacterium
CCCGCGGTGCCCTCGAGCGCGGAAGAGCTGCGCAGCGACACCAGCCTGGTCAACGGCAAGGCCGTGCTGGCGAGGACGGCGGTCGCCGACAAGTTCGCCACCGGCCTCGTCGCCGGGGTCGCGATGGTCGCCATCGCGGCGGAGGTGTTCTTGGCGGTCAAAGGCGGCTGGATGGCGGTGGCGATGGGGCTGGCGATCTCGCTGGCGCTCATCCTGCGGGCGCGGGTCTTCCGCGGCCGGTTGCAGCGGGTCTGGATGATCGCCGCTGGGCTGGCCGGCGCCGGCGTTCTCGCCTTGGGCGCCATCGAAGCCCGCGAGCCGCTGACGACGTTGACCGTCGTGGTGCTGCCGCTGCTGGCCGCGGCCGTGCTCACGGTCGCGCTCGGCATGTGGCTGCCCGGCAACAAGCCGTCCCCCTTCTGGGGGCGGGCCGGCGACATCCTCGATGTCATAGTCGTGGTCAGCCTGATTCCGCTGGCCCTCGGCGTTCTCGAGCTCTACACCTGGATCCGCGGTCAGACCGGCTGACAAGTCCTCCGATGGCCTTCCGGCGAATTTTGTCCGGTTTGTTGGTACGGATGCGGGCGCCCGGCATGGCGTCATAGGGTTTGCGGAACTGGTGTGCCCGATGGTGCGGTTGACGCGTTGGCGATGGAGGCGAGGGATGCTGCCGGAGTGGCAAGCGCACATCGACGAGCTTCTCGAGCGCTACCGTCAAAAACGCGACCAGTTGCGCGATGTGCAGCGCACGGCGGACGCGGCGACCGCGACCGTGACCACCGAAGACGAGATGATCACGGTTACCGTCGGCCCGCGCGGCCGGCTCGTCGGGCTCGAGCTCAACCCGCGCGTCTATCGCCGTATGAGTCCGTCCGAGTTGGCGGCCGCCGTGCTGAGCGCCGCGGGTGAGGCGAGCGCTCAGGTGGACGGGCAGGTACGCGCCGCGCTGGCGTCGCTGCGGCCCCCCGCCTCCGAACCCGGCCAAGCCGGCGTGGGCGGCCCCGGTCCCGCAGCCGGTACGGGTGGCACGGGTGGCACGAGCGGGCCGCATGATCGGGCCGGCGCGGCCGGCCGGCCGGGCCATTCCACGCAGCCCGTTCGCCCTGCTCAGCCCGCGCAGTCTGGTAATGCCGGGCAATCGGGGCAATCGGGGCAATCGGGCCAACCCGGGCAAGGCGGCCCGCCCGGCCGCCCAGGGCAGATGGACGTGGGCGCGGAGGTCGATGTGGCGGGGATGCTGCCTAAGCGCCCGGACGACCTCGACGCCTTCCGGGACAGATATGGGTTGCGGGCCGAGCCCGGTGGCTCCTGACGGTCGCCGGTGACGGAAGAGAACGCGATGAGTAGCGATGAGCTTCAGGTCGAGCCCACGGCGCTGCACCGGCACGCCAAGGGGTTTTCCGCGGGCGGCGAACGGCTCCAGCGAGTTTTCGCCGACCTTTCCGGGGCGCTGTCCGCGGCGGGCAGATGCTGGGGCGGCGACGCGGTGGGCCGGGCATTCGAGCAAGGCTACGAAAAGCCGCGGCAGGCCGCGTACGAGTCTTTCGAGCGGCTGCCCGGAGCGCTCGATGACATCGGGGCACGCCTGGCCGCAATGGCCAAGAATTACGCGGCGGCCGAGGACGCTTCCACGGTAAAGGGTTGATTCGTGGGTCTGGAAATTCCCGCCGAGGTCCAATCCCTGTCGTGGATTGTCGAACCGGATTGGCCGGAGGGCGACGAGACGGCCATGCGCCGCTGCGCCGAGGCGTGGCGACAAGGCGCCGATGACATCAAAGAGCTGATTCCCGACCTGCGGCGCGAAGCGGCGAACGTGCTCGACTCGGTCGAGGGCGCAGCGGCCGAGGAGTTCGAGCGGTACTGGCAGACCTTCGTCACCACCGATCCGCGGCACCTGCCCGAACTGGCCAAGCGGTGCGAGCGGTTGGCGGAGCGGATCGAATCAGGCGCGCTCGACATCGAGTACGCGAAATACTTGTTCATCGCGCTGCTGATCACGACGGCGACCGAGATCGCCGTCCTGAAGGCCACCATGCTGGCCGCCCTGGGTACCTCCGCGGCGGGCATCCCGGCGGTCGAGGCGGCGGCGCAGGTCACCTCGCGGGCGATCGGGCACAAGCTGCTCACCACCATGGCCGGGCGCGCCGACGATGCCGGCCGCGACGCGGCCGGGCAGGCGGTTCAGGTCGTGGGCGGCGGCGCCCGCGCCGGAGTCGATCCCGCGCGGCCCACCACGTCCGCCACGTCCGTCACGGCGGAAGCGTCCGACGGTTCCGGCGCCGCCAACGAAGGCGGCCGTGACACAGGCGAGGCCACGCTCGACAGTGCCCGGGCGGGTGCCGGCACCAGTGCTGCGGTCGATGGCGGTGCGTCGTCATCGCCTGGTGGACCCGTGCCCGTGGTCGCCGCCGCCCGCGCGGACGTCCCGGCAGTTGCCGGTGACCCGCACGGCGGCGACTCGGCCATCGGTGCGCCGGCCGCCGACGAGACGCCGACGCGGTCCCACGGCGGATCTTCATCGGCCGCGACCGGCACGGGTGGCCCCGCCGCCGACCACGCCGCCGCCACTGCCGGCGGCGGCGCGGTCG
>CALAED010000659.1 GCA_937891035.1 uncultured Thermomonosporaceae bacterium
CTGCCCGGTGAGCGCGTGCTGAGCGGAACTGCGACAGATGTTGATGAGGGTGGCTGGCTGCTGGTGCGCACGGCCGACGGGGGCGAGGAGGCGGTCGGCGCCGGCGACGTCGTCCATGTGCGCGGCGGGTGACCTGATTTGTGCGGTCGATCGCTGGCCCGGCCGGATTTCTGTCACGATATGCGCCATGGCGCAACCTGAGCAGTCTTCGACGACTGAGGGGCAAGTGATCCTCAGTGATCATCCGCATTGGACGACGCTGATCGCCACGATCCTGCTGCTCATCGTGACCGTCGCCGTGGCCGGCGTGCTGATTTTCTTCGTGCCGGATACGTGGGGGGCGCAGACCCAGGTGCGGCTCGGCATCGCGGGGGCGGCCGTGGTCATCGCGTTCGTCTTTTCCATCGTGCCGTTCCTGCGCTGGTTCGCGACCCGCTACGAGCTCACGGACCAAGGTCTCGTGATCAGGGAGGGCGTCCTGTCGCGGTCGGTCAGGACGATTCCGATCGGGCGCATCAACGACGCCGCGCACGCGCAGCGGCTGATCGAGCGGATGCTCGGCAAGGGGACACTGACGGTCGAATCGGGCGGCGAGCGCGGCCAGCTTGTCCTGAAGAACGTTCCCGAGGTCGAAGAGTGGCACCAGCAAATCTATCGGCTGATCGACGATGTCGCCGACGGAGTACGGGACGGCCGTTAGCGCGTGAGTATCCCGCCGCGGCTGCCGGAGCCGAACGAGATCGAGGCGCTCCTACTCGGCGGTGAGCTGCGCTACACCCGGCTGGACGCCGTCCGGATGACCGGCGTGTCTATGGAGTTCGCCGAACGGCTGTGGCGTGCCTTCGGTTACCCGCGGCCCGCCGACGACGCCGTCGCCTTCACCGAGGGCGACATCGCCGCGCTGGCCCGCATTCGCAACCTGATGGACGCCGGCGTCTTCGACGAAGACACCGTGATCAGGATGGTGCGCGCCGTCGGCCAGACGATGGCCCGGCTGGCCGAATGGCAGGTCGACATTCTGCTGGGCGAGAACGCCGACGCGCAGGCCCCGCCGCCCCCCGCTGCCGTCCGCCTCATCCTCGACACGGCCGAGACGCACATCGCCGAGCTCGAGCCGCTCATCGTGCACGCTTGGCGACGCCAGCTCGCCGCGTCCGGCGCCCGCGCGATGACGGTGGCGGCCGCCGAAGACGAGACGGTTCCCGTACGAATGCGCCTCGTCGTCGGCTTCGTCGACATGGTGTCCTTCACCCAGGCGAGCCGCGCCATGGACGAGGGCGAGCTGGCCCGGATGGTGGAGTCCTTCGAGGAGACGGCGGCCGATCTCATCGCATCGAGCGGCGGCCGCCTGGTGAAGACGCTGGGCGATGAGGTCCTGTTCAGCGCCGAGGCCCCGCGGGCCGGTTGCGAGATCGCCCTCGGCATCGCCGAGGCGGCCGCGACGCACGCGAACATCCCCGACGTCCGGGCCGGTGTGGCCTACGGCTCAGTGCTGCCCCTGATGGGGGACGTCTTCGGCCCGACGGTCAACCTCGCCGCCCGGCTCACCTCGATAGCCCGCCCCGGCAGCGTACTGATCGACGCCGGCCTCGCCGCCGAACTGGAGGACGTGCCCGGATACCAGGTGCAGCGCCTGGTGCGCCGGCCCGCCCGCGGCCTCGGCCTCATCCAGCCGTACGTCCTGCGCCGCCGCCTGCCCCGCGGTGATCGCGGCGGGCAGTAGGCCGGCCTATGCGAAGGCAACCCCGGCCCCCGCCGGACAGACCGACGGAGGCGGGGGCGGTGAGTGAGGTTTCGCTCAGCGGGCGGCCGGGGACGTGTTGCTCCAGCCTTGTTCGATGAAGACCGAGGACGCGAGCCGGGAGCCGGCTGGGAAGTCCTTGGCGCGGCCCTCGGCCTTGACGATGGTTTCGTCGGCCAGAGCGCGCCCGGTGTCCGGGTCGATGATCAGCTCCTGCCCACTGGTGAGCCCCGAGAGGTCGTCTCCAGAGCGTCTATCATCGCCGCTGTCGGGTCCGCTGCTAGAGAAGAAGAACGACTGAAGTTCGAGCGCGACTCCGGTGCGTCCCTGGGAATCGGTGCGCTCTCCGAGCGCCTTGACCGACCCCAATGCCGCGAGCATCCGAAAGGTCGCCGCGCGCACCTTGGCGGTGACCGGCGCCTCGGTGACCAGCACCTTGCCCACCTGGAAGAGGTACTCGTCGGCGTGCAGCGGCCGCCGCACCGCTCCGAGGCCGTTGCGGTTCTTGGCATAGAAGCGCATCAACCAGGACCTGAGTCCTCGCGGCGTCTCGGGCAGCGCACGCAGCTGCTTCGTCGTGACGTCGCGGCCGATCCAGTACCTCGGCTCATACCGTTGGTGGCTCGTGGAGACCTTGCCCGGCCGTGTGGAGACCGTTCTCGGCGACGTGAGGATGAGGGTGGGGCTTTGGACCTGGACTCTGTCTGGTGCGCCCGCCCGCTGCCAGGCGGCCCAGTCCGCGGGTGTGGCCGAAACGGCGCCGAGCTCCTGGGTGCGGACCCACTGCTCCTTGCCCGGCGTTATGGGCGTCCAGGTCTCCGTACGGCGACTCATGGCGACCTTGTACGTGGCCTTCCCCGACCTCGCTCGCTGGTAGTGCGTGTCCAGCCTCACCAGGTGCCAGTACATACCGCTCGCGGCGGGCTCCCGGTCGGCATGATCGGCCGCGGCCAACAGCACCGTACGGGCGTCCAAGGTGCGTTCGGGTCCTCCGGTCCCGCCGCCCCCGCCGTTCGTCACAACCGCCGCCGCGGCCACCGCCACGGTCGCGGTCGCCGCGAGGCCGAGGGTGACACGGCGTACGGTACGCGTGCGCTTGTGGGGGTGCCGTGGCCGGGAGGGCTGCGAGATGGCATCCAAAATGTCGCGCTCGCGTCGCCGAGCGTCGGGCTCGGGGTCGAGTTCGGCCGGCCTGGCCGCGGCCAGTCGGTCCATCGCGTTGCGAGTCATCGCGCGGGTTGTCCTTCCATGGTGAAAACGGTGGATGATGTGGCCGGCGGGCCGGCGAGTGCGCGTTCGAGCCGTTTGCGTGCCCGGTGCAGCCGTACGGAATACACCGCGGCCGAACAACCCACGACCCGCGCCGCCTCCTTGACGGTCAGCCCGTGCCATGCGATGAGCGTCAGGACTTCACGGTCTCCGCTCGACAACGTGGCCAGCGCCGACAGCACCTGGTCACGCTCGGTCACCTCGTCCGCGATGTTCCCGACGAACGCCCCGGCGGATAGCACTTTCAACTCGGCGCCCAGGGACCTGTCGCGAAGTTCCCCTCGGTACCGCGCGCGCAGGACGTTGCGTGCCACGCCGAGCAGCCAGGGCAACTCGTTCGAGGGGACATCGGCGAACCGCCGCCAAGCGACCAAGAACGCCTCGCTGACGACATCGTCGGCCACGCCGCGCCCGGCGCGGCCCGCCACGTAGGCGTACACCTTGGCGTGATGACTGTCATAGAACGCGGTGAACCGTCGCTCTAGGTCGGGGTCGGCCATGCGCCGCTCCTTCTCACTGGAGTGCCTCATCACTGGGAAAGTGCGCTGGGCGGCCCGGCTCTTACATCCAATCCACGGGAAAGATGGGTGAGGATAGGTTTGCTGGCATGGATGGGGTGAGTGTGCGGCGGCCCGACGGAGCCGACGGAGCCGAGGGCGCTGATGGGCACATTGTCGAGATCGTGCTGGATCGGCCGGCGGCGTTGAACGCGCTGTCCACCGCGATGGCGGCGCGGCTGGCTGCGGTGTGCGGCGAGGTCGCCGCTGACGCGTCCGTACGGGCCGTCGTGCTGAGCGCGGCGGGGGACAAGGCCTTTTGCGTCGGGGCCGACCTCAAGGAACGCAACTCGATGAGCGACGCGGATCTGCTGCGCCAGCGCGAGGTCTTTCGTGCCGCGTTCGGCGGGGTGCTGAATCTGCCCCAGCCCGTCGTCGCCGCCGTACACGGGTACGCGCTGGGCGGCGGGTGCGAGTTCGCGCTGTCCTGTGACCTCATCGTGGCCGACGAGACGGCGGTCTTCGGGCTGCCCGAGGTGAGCGTGGGGCTCGTGCCCGGGGGCGGCGGCACCCAGTTGGCGCTGCGCCGGCTCGGGCCGGGGCGGGCGGCCGACCTCGTGCTGACCGGGCGCCGTGTCGCGATCGACGAGGCGGTGGCCTGCGGCCTGGCCGACCGGCGGGTCGCCGCCGGCACGGCCCGCGATGAGGCACTCGACCTGGCCGGTCGCATCGCGCGGAACTCGCCGGTGGCCGTCCGGGCGGCGAAGCGGGCGCTGCGCGGCGGCGCGGGCGTCGCCCTGGCCGCCGCGCTCGACATCGAGGACGCCGCCTGGCGCGCCGCGGCGTTCTCCGCCGACCGCAAGGAGGGCATCGCCGCCTTCGCCGAGAAGCGCCCGCCGGTGTGGCCCGGTACCTGAAATGTCCCATTGATCCTTATAGATCCGCGTGAACCCGCCCGCGAGCGGGGAAGGGGTGGTTAACCCAATGTTGCGGCGGATCAGGGATCATTAGGTCATGAGTGTCGAATCTGAATATTTGGCATTGGAGGGTGGCGAACTTCCAGAAGATCGTTTCCTTGACAGGGAAGAGAGCTGGCTCCGCTTCAACCAGCGGGTGCTGGAGCTCGCCGAAGACCCAGAACTGCCGCTCCTCGAGCGGGTGCGCTTCCTCGCCATCTTCGCGACGAACCTGGACGAGTTCTTCATGGTCCGGGTGGCCGGGCTGACCCGGCGGATGGCCACCGGGCTCGCCGTACAGTCGGCCAGCGGCCGGCAGCCGCGCGAGGTGCTGCGGCGCACGGCCGAGGTGGCGCACGAGCTCATGCTGCGGCACGCCGCCTGCTATCGCGACGAGATCTCCCCGGCGATGGCCAAAGAGGGCATCGAGATCCTGCGCTGGGAGAACCTCGCCGACACCGAGCAGGAACGGCTGCGGCGGCTCTTCCGGGACCGCATCTATCCGGTGCTGACACCGCTCGTGGTCGACTCGGCCCACCCGTTCCCGTACATCTCCGGTCTGTCGCTCAACCTCGCCGTCCTCGTCCGCGACCCCGACACCAACGCGACGTTTTTCGCCCGGGTCAAGGTGCCGCCCCTGCTGCCGCGGTTCATCGAGGCATCGCCGAACCGCTACACCCCGCTCGAAGACGTGATCGCCGCGCACCTGACCCAGCTGTTCACCGGCATGGAGGTGGTCGAGCACCACGCCTTCCGGGTGACCCGCAACCAGGACCTCGAAGTCGACGAGGACATCACGGAAGACCTGCTGAAGGCCCTGGAGAAGGAACTACTCCGCCGCCGCTTCGGCCCGACCGTACGGCTCGAGGTCGAAGAGTCGATCACCCCGGAGGTCCTCGAGCTGATCACCACAGGGGTGGGCATCGAGGAACGCGACATCTACCGGGTGCCGGGGCCGCTCGACCTGGGCGGCCTCCATGCCATCGCCGACCTCGACCGCAGCGAGCTGAAATACCCGCCGTTCGTCCCGTCCAAGGCGGTGCTGCCGAACGACACCGACGTCTTCGCCGCGATCAGGGAGCGCGACATCCTCGTGCACCATCCCTACGACTCGTTCACCACGAGCGTGCAGCGGTTCATCGAGGCGGCCGTCGACGACCCCCACGTGCTCGCGATCAAGCAGACGCTCTATCGGACCAGCGGCGACTCGCCCATCGTGGACGCGCTGATCGGCGCCGCCGAGGCGGGCAAGCAGGTCGTCGTGCTGGTCGAGCTCAAGGCGCGGTTCGACGAGCGCGCCAACATCGAGTGGGCGCGCAAGCTGGAGGAGGCCGGGTGCCATGTGGTGTACGGCTTCGTCGGCCTCAAGACGCATTGCAAGCTGTCGCTCATCGTCCGCGAGGAAAGCGACGGCTCGCTGCGGCGCTACTGCCACATCGGCACCGGCAACTACAACCCCAAGACCGCCCGGCTGTATGAGGACTTCGGCCTGCTGACCGCGCACCCGGAGATCGTCGAGGACGTCACCGATCTGTTCAACCACCTGACCGGCTACTCGCGGCAGATCTCCTACCGGCAGCTCTTGGTGGCCCCGCACACCCTGCGCTCCGGTCTGGTGCTGCGCATCGAGCGTGAGATGGAACACCACCGGGCCGGCCGGCCGGCCCATATCAGGCTCAAGTGCAACTCGGTCGTCGACGAGGTCATCATCGACGCGCTGTACCGTGCGTCAATGGCCGGCGTCCCGATCGACATCTGGGTACGCGGCATCTGCGCGCTGCGCCCCGGGATCTCCGGTCTTTCGGAGACGATCAAGGTCCGCAGCATCCTCGGCCGGTTCCTCGAGCACTCGCGCGTGTACGCGTTCGAGCGCGGCGGCGACCCAGAGATCTGGATCGGCAGCGCCGACCTCATGCACCGCAACCTCGACCGGCGGATCGAGGCGCTGGTACGGGTCGGGGACCGCGGCCACCGGGCCGACCTCGTTCAGCTGCTCGACCGGGCGATGGACGACAACACCATGTCGTGGTGGCTGGACGCGCACGGCGTATGGACGCGGCACCCTGCCGTCTCGGCCGACGGGGCCGACCGGCCCGACCCGCCGTCCCTTGACATCCAGAACTTCCTGATGCGGACCAGACGATGGAGGACCGTGGATGGATGATCCCGAAGACCTGACCCGCGCCGCCGGCGCGGTGCTTTGGCGCCACGACGGCGTCGGGATCGAGATCGCGGTGATCCACCGGCCGCGGTACGACGATTGGTCCTTCCCCAAGGGCAAGCCCAAAAGCGGCGAACACATCCTGTCGGCCGCCGTCAGGGAGGTCGAGGAGGAGACCGGAGTCCGGCCCCGGCTGGGCCGGCGGCTGCCCGCCCGCACCTACCTCAAGGGCGGCCGGTCCAAGCGCGTGGACTATTGGGCCGCGACCGGTGACGCGGGGGTGTTCGTGCCCGGCGACGAGGTCGACCGGATCGAGTGGCTGCCGGTCAGCTACGCCGAGCAGCGCCTGACCTACGCCCACGACATCGATCTGCTGCACGAGTTCGCCGCCGGGCCGTGCCACACCACGCCGATCGTCATCTTGCGCCATGGGGCCGCCGGCGAGCGCACCGACTGGCGGGCCGATGACGCGCTCCGGCCGCTGGACGAGCGCGGTCTCGCCGAGGCCGCGGCCCTGCCCGACCTGCTCGGCGCCTTCGGGCCGCTGCGCGTGATCAGCTCGGCCACCGTGCGGTGCGTCGGCACGGTGCTTCCGTACGCCCTGCGCCGGGGCGTCCCGGTGGAGACCGACCTGGCCTTCACCGTGGCCACCGGCGCGGCGGCGAACCTAGCGGCCGCCCGCGTCGCCGTGCTCGACCTGGTGGCCGCGCGCACCCCCACCGTGGTGTGCACGCACGGCGAGATCGTGTCCGAGCTGGTCAGGGCGCTGTGCGCCGAGCTCAGTGAAAAGACGCCCGACGACCCCGGGTTGCGGAAGGGCGGTTTTTGGGTCGTCCACATCGGGGACGGCGAGATCGCCGCCATGGAACGGCACCACGCCCTCCCGCGTACCTAGCGCGCCATAGCCGTCCCGGCCGTCCCGGACGCTCTGGCCGTCTTGGCCGTCCGTCCCGGCCGTCCCGGACGTGCTAGCCGGCGCGGCCGCGCAGCTTGCGCAGGTGCTTGGGATCGGAGGCCCGTCGCCACACCGCGTCGACCTCGTCCAACGCGGCGACGGCCGCGCAGTGCTCGACGCCGGACAACGCCCCCAAGGTGAACGACTCGCGTGGATCGGTCACCGTCTCGGCGGTGCCGGCCAGATGCTGTTGCGCGATCACGCCGTCCTGGAAGCGGCCGAGCACCTCCTGCAGGCTCTCGGCCTGGGCGGCGACGTTGGCGGCCGGTTTGCCGAGCGCGCGGGCGGCCGCCTCCGCGGTGTAGCGGGCCCGCTTGGCCGCCTTGCGCGTCTCGTGTCTGGCGGCGTCGTGGTCCTCGGCGGCCTCGATCGACTCGTACGCCCTGGCCAGGCGGTGCCATGACCTGACCACCAGCCGGGGCACCTCCTTGTCGATCGGGCGTCGCGCGCGCTCGGTCAGCGGCGGGTCGGCGACGAGGCCCTCGAGCGCGTCGAGCAGGGCGAAGTAGCGCGGCTCCTTGAGCGTGACGAACAGCCGCCGATAGGCCGCCTGCTCCTCATCGGCCAGCGCGTCCAGCCACGGATGCGACCCGCCCGCGGCGAGGTCGGCCAGCCGCCCGGTGAACCGCTCTCTGAGCACCTCGAGATCACGTACCTCGCCGAGCGCGTCGGCGAGCCACTTCAGCTCCGGCTGCAGCGGGTCGGTGCGGCCGCGGTCGAGCACGGCTCCGTAGCTCTTCAAGATGCTGCGGGTGCGCCGGACGGCCACCCGCATCTTGTGCACCGCGTCGTACTCCTGCAGCCGCACCTTGGGGTCGTAGGCCAGCACCGCGTCGACCTGGTCGGCGAGGTAGCCGACGGCGACGTCGCCGGCCGTCGTCCAGGCGGCGCGCGGCCGCGCGGCGTCGGTCGGCACCTTCAGCACGCGGCCCAGCTTGCTCGCGCTCGCGGCGCGGCGCGCGCCCGCCTTGCGCAGCCGCTTGCCCACCGCCGCGAGCAGCCGCGCCGAGCCGGCGGCGCCGAGCTCGACCTCGATCTCGCGCCAGGCGGTTACGGTCGTGTCGTCCACGACCTGGTGGAGCCGCTGTCCCGACACCTGATCGTCGGCCACCTCGGCGAGCACCTCGCCCGACTCGCCGTACAGCTTGGTGACCGTCCGGCGGGTCTCCAGCCTGGCCACGGGGCGCAGCTTTTGACCGCGGGTGTACGCGGTGACCAGCGCGGTCAGCCGGGCCGGCACGTTCTGGGCCTTGCCGAGCGGGGCGCGCAGCTCGTTCTTGGCGTCCGGGCCGACCGGGATCTTGAGGTGCCAGCCGGCGTCGTCGCCGCCGCGGCGGCGCCGCAAGGTGATGCCGCGGGCGGCGAGACGCAGGTCGTCGGTGTCGAAATAGTTGGCGACCAGCAGGTGCGTCTCCGGCCGCCCGACGCTGGAGCAGCCGGGCAGACCGCTCAGGTCCGGGACGACGAAATCATGATCGACGTCGTACTTGCGCTCGATCTCCACAACGTCCGTCACGTCAGCCGCCCTCTCTGGCAAAGGTTACGAACTGACGAACAGCATGCCATCCAAAGGTTAATGAATCGCCCATCCTGTCAGTCGCCGGCCGGCTCCGTATAGCGCTGGAGGTAGAGCTGCTCGCCGAGCTTCGTGACGAGTTCGAGCTCGGTCTCGAGGTAGTCGACGTGCTCTTCTTCGTCTTCGAGGATCGACTCGAAGATGCGGGCCGATGTGACGTCCGCCCGCGAGCGCATGAGCTCGATGCCGCGGCGCAGCCGCTCGATGGCCTCCATCTCGATGGCCAGGTCGGCGGTCAGCTGCTCGGGTACGGTCTGCCCGATCCGCAACGGGTCGAGCCGCTGGTAGTTCGGCAGGCCGCCGAGAAACAGGATGCGGTCGGTCAGGACCTCGGCGTGCCGCATCTCGTCGATGGACTCGGCCCGAGTGTGGCGGGCCAGCCGCGGGAAACCCCAGTTCTCCTGCATCTTGGCGTGCAGGAAGTACTGGTTGATCGCGGTGAGCTCGGCGGTGAGCTGCTCGTTCAATAGTGCGATGACCTCGGTGTCGCCTTCCATTGGGCCATCCTGGCACGATCGTTACCAGGGTGTCGCGGGAGGTGCCCAGTGTTCAGGCGGCCAGTGTTCAGGCGGCCGGCGCGTGCTCGGTGGCGCGCTCGGCCGCGAAGTCGTCGAGCACCGAGCGGATCCGCCGGACGCACGCGCCGCAGCCGGGTCGCATGCCGCAGGCCGCGCGCACCGCCTTGGGGGTGGTGGCTCCCGCGATCGCTTTGTCGCGCACATCGCCTTCGGTGACGGCATGGCAGACGCAGACGTACATCGGGCGGTCACCTCTCGCGGGGCGGCGGCGTCAGTCGATCTAAGGTAAGGCTCTCCTAAGAAGTAAATCAGACGAGGCTTAAGTCCGCCAGTTCGATCATGTGCGGATTCCGCCACGTGTGGCCCGCTATCGGCGGGGAACTCCCTCTGAGGTTCTTGAAGACGGCGCGTTGGACACCGTGGCGGGAGACTGGAAGCATGACCGATATCTGGCCGGGTGACGCATACCCTCTCGGGGCGAACTTCGACGGCGCCGGCACCAACTTCGCAGTCTTCTCCGAGGTCGCCGATGGGGTCGAGCTGTGCCTGTTCGAAGCGGACGGCACGGAGACCAAGGTGCCGTTGCCCGAGGCCGACGGCTACGTCTGGCACGGCTACCTGCCCGGCGTGGTGCCGGGGCAGCGCTACGGCTTCCGGGTGCACGGGCCCTACGAGCCCGCGCGCGGCCATCGGTGCAATCCCGCCAAGGTGCTGCTCGACCCGTACGCCAAGGCGATAGAGGGCGAGATCGACTGGGACGAGTCGTGCTTCGGCTACCGGTTCGGCGACCCCGAGTCGTGCAACGACGCCGACTCCGCGCCGCACACGATGCGGTCCGTGGTGGTCAATCCGTTCTTCGACTGGACCGACGACCGTCCGCCGCGTACGCCGTACGACGAGACGGTGATCTATGAGGCCCACGTCAAGGGCCTGACGATCAAGCATCCGGACATTCCGGAGCGACAGCGCGGCACGTACGCGGGTCTGGCCCACCCGGCGATGATCGACTACCTGCGCGACCTCGGGGTGACCGCCATCGAGCTGATGCCGGTCCATCAGTTCGTCCACGACAACCTGCTGGTCAAACGGGGCCTGTCGAACTACTGGGGCTACAACACGATCGGTTTCCTCGCCCCGCACAACGCCTACTCGGCCTCCGGCCAGCGCGGTGAGCAGGTGCTCGAGTTCAAGGCGATGGTGAAGGCGCTGCACGAGGCCGGCATCGAGGTGATCCTCGACGTCGTCTACAACCACACCGCCGAGGGCAATCACCTCGGCCCGACCCTGTCGTTTCGCGGCATCGACAACGCCTCGTACTACCGGCTGGTCGACGACGACCCGCGCTTCTACCTCGATACCACCGGCACCGGCAACAGCCTGCACATGCGCAACCCCCACGTACTCCAGCTGATCATGGACTCGTTGCGCTATTGGGTGTTGGAGATGCACGTCGACGGGTTCCGCTTCGACCTCGCCGCGGCGCTGGCACGCACACTGCACGACGTCGACCGCCTCGCCGCCTTCTTCGACCTGGTCCAGCAGGACCCGGTGGTCTCCCAGGTCAAACTGATCGCCGAGCCGTGGGACGTGGGCGAAGGCGGCTACCAGGTCGGCAACTTCCCGCCGCTGTGGACGGAATGGAACGGCCAATACCGCGACACCGTTCGGGACTTTTGGCGCGGCCGCCCGGCCACCATGCCCGACTTCGCGTCCCGGCTGACCGGATCCAGCGACCTCT
>CALAED010000660.1 GCA_937891035.1 uncultured Thermomonosporaceae bacterium
GCGCCGGGCTGCGGCCGGAACGACGCGGGGCGGCGACCGCGTCGCCGCTGCTGGGCACCCCGCAGGGGTTCGCGTGGCGGCTGCAGCGCTCCGGCGTCATCTGGTGGGGCATCGCCATGTTCGTCGGCGGCCTCGCCTACGGCTCGGCCTTTTCCGCCATCGAGGACTACCAGGACAACGAGTTCGTCCAGCGGATGGTCGAGGACGTCGGCGGTGCCAGCCTGACCGAGTCGTTCATGTCGATCATCGTCGTGGTACTGGCGATCGTCTGCACGATCTTCGCGATCATCGCCGGGCTGCGGCCGCGCCGCGAGGAGACGTCGGGACGAGCCGAATCGGTGCTGGCCACGGCGCTGTCCCGGACTCGCTGGGCGGCCACCCATGTGGTCATCGCCATGGCGGGCGGCGTCGCCCTGCTGCTGGTCAGCGGAGCCGGCCTCGGTGTCGGCGCCGCGGCCTCGACCGGAGACGCCGGCTACATCGGGCAGGCCCTCGGAGCGACGCTCGCGTACGCGCCCGCGCTCTGGCTCACCGCCGGTTTGGCGGTGACCGTGTTCGGGCTCACTCCCCGGGTGATCGGCCTGGCCTGGGCCGTGCTGGTCTACGGCGGCTTCGTCACCTACTTCGGCGGGCTGCTCGACCTGCCGGGCTGGATGCTCGACCTGTCCCCCTTCCAGCACATCCCGCGCATGCCCGCGGGCGACTTCACCGCCGTCCCGCTGCTGATCCTCACCATGATCGCCGCGGCGTTGATCGCTGTCGGCCTCGCCGGCTTCCGGCGCCGGGACGTGGAGCTCAAGTAACTCGTCGGCTTCCGGTGGCGGCGCCTAAAGGCAGGCCAAGTGCCGGTGACCTCGGCGGACCTCCTAGTGACGGTGGCCGGCCTGTGATCGATCCATGCAGCCGTACGTTTCCTGTCGACCACTCGATATTCGGTCACACGCCGTGGTGCCGCCGCCTACTCGGTTCTTCCGTACGGTGGGGTGTCGTCTGGCTGGAGGGTGTTGGGAGGGCGGTGCCTGTGGCGGTATCGGCTCCGGTGATTGCCGCGTCCGGCTGATCGGCGCCACGCCGAACGACCACCAGGGTGATCGGGATGATTGACGCGCAGTGGGCCGAGACACGCAAGGCGCGCCTCTCCCGGCTGCCCTGGCCGACCGCTTTGGCCTTCACGCTCGCTGTCGCGTGGGCGGGTTGTTCATGTTCATCCTGCAAGACCGGCCCGGGCCCGTGGAGCCGTAGCGTTCGCGTTACGGGCGAGCGTCGCGCCCATCCGCCTTGGCCTTCTCGGCCTCCTGGTACGCCTCGGCGGCCGCCTCCTCCGCAGCCCTTGCCGCCTCTGCCGCGCGATCCCGCGGCCCTTCAAGCGCTGCGGGACCGGCCGCGCCGTCGTCGGCCGCGCCGGCCTCTTCATGCGGGGGCACCTTGGGGCCTGCGCTTTCGCCGGTGTCCTTGGCGAACGCCTGGCTGACCCCCTGCAGCGCGTTGGTCACCTCGCTCGGGATCACCCAGAACGTGTTGCCCTCGCCCTTGGCGAGCTCGGGAAGAACCTGGAGGTACTGGTAGGCGAGCAGTTTGGGGTCGGGGTCGTTGCGGTGAATCGCGGTGAACACCCGGTCGATCGCTTGGGCTTGACCGTCGGCGCGCAAAACAGCGGACTGCCGGGCGCCTTCGGCGTTCAGG
This sequence comes from uncultured Thermomonosporaceae bacterium, assembly GCA_937891035.1. Taxonomy (GTDB): domain Bacteria; phylum Actinomycetota; class Actinomycetes; order Streptosporangiales; family Streptosporangiaceae; genus CALAED01. The sequence goes on from CALAED010000660.1 coordinate 1,684, forward strand.
ATGACGCTTTGCTTTTCGCCCTCGGCGGTGAGGATCTTCGACTGCCGCACGCCTTCGGCGTTGAGGATCGCGGCGCGCTTGTCCCGCTCGGCCCGCATCTGCTTCTCCATTGCCTCCTTGATCGTAGGCGGCGGATCGATCGCCTTGATCTCCACTCGGTTGACCCGGATCCCCCATTTTCCGCTCGCGTCGTCCAACACGATGCGGAGCTGGCTATTGATCTTCTCCCGCGAGGTGAGGCACTCCTCCAGGTCCATGGCGCCGATCACGTTGCGCAGGGTGGTCACCGTGAGCTGCTCGATGGCCTGGATGTAGTTGGCGATCTCGTACGCGGCCGCGCGCGGGTCGGTCACCTGGAAGTAGATGACGGTGTCGATGCCGACGACGAGGTTGTCCTCGGTGATGACCGGCTGCGGTTCGAACGACACCACCTGCTCACGCAGGTCGATGCGGGGCCGGACCTTGTCGACGAACGGGATGACGATGTGCAGCCCGGCCTCCAAGGTGCGCAGGTACCTGCCGAAGCGCTCCACATTCTGAGCGCGCGCCTGGGGCACGATCCACAACGTCCGCAACACGACGACAATCGCCATCGCAGCGACGACCATGCCGACGATGAGTTGGGTTACAACGTCCATCATGGTTCCTCTCGAGGGTGGACGAGGGCCGTCGCACCCTCGATGGCGAGAACATCGACAGTGGCACCCTCGGGAATGTCGACGCCGAGGTCGGGGGCGAACGGGCGCGCGGACCAGTTCTCGCCGCCGATCCGGACCAGCCCCGACTGCCTGGTCACCTCGGTGATGGCCACCGCCTCCCGGCCGACGAGCGCGGCGGCCCCGGACCGGAGCGCCGGTGGCTGCTGAACATGCCGGACGGCCAACGGGCGGATCACGCCAAGCCCGGCCGCCGACGCCAGGGCGAAGACAACGACCTGTACACCGACGGGAAGCCCGGCCGCGCTCGCCACCCCGGCGACCACGGCGGCGACCGCGAACAGCCCCAGGCCGAAGGTGAACGTCAGCACTTCGGCGACCGCGAAGAAGCAAGCGATGATCAACCAGACGACCCATGCCTCCATTGGCGTCTCCTTTGTGGCAGGGGGTCGTTATGTTCCGTCCTACCCGAGCTAATTGGCGCGAGAAATGCCACAGCGTCGCACACAGGCCGTCTTTCACCTCTCAACCTTGCCGAAATCCGGCAAAGAAGCTCAGAATGCGAAGGTGGGATGAGCCAGCGCAGCGGCCGAGGAGTCTGCCAAGGGTCGGCCGAGGTGCAGGCGAGCCTGCTGGCCGCCGTCTCGCTCACTCTCGAACGGGTACGGGCGGAGCAGCTGGCGAGCCCTCACGTGGCTGGCGGCCAGCGCGGCCGGCCAGGGAGCCTCGCTGGCCGTGGCGGGTTCCTCTCTACTGGCGCAGCTGCTCGCCTCATACGCCGAAACCGAGCAGGCCCTCGTCCAGTACGAACGGGCCTGGCGGCCGATCGTGGCCGAACGGCAGGCGGCGGCACGGCACGGCGCTCGCTGGTTCCTGCCCGCCCGCGCCCCGCGACGTGTACGTCCGCCGCCTCGCCCTCAAGCTCCTTGGCCTCCCTGGCGTCGCCCGCCGGCTGGCGGACGTCATGATCGGACGCCCGATCCCGCCGATCGACCAGATCGCCGGGACCGCGATCCGTCATGGGACACGCATGCCCTGATCGATCAGATGGCGCCTGGCGTCGATCATGGCGTTGGGTGGGCTGGCCTCGTACGTGTCGGCCGGGCGGGGACGGTCTCCCATGATCTGAGTGGGCGGCGCTGCAGCAGGAGCATCGCGGCGTCGTCGTCCAGGGTGTCTCCGACGTGGCGGAGGACGTCGGCTTGGAGCCGGTCGAGCGCGTCGCCCAGATCGTCTCCGGCGAGGAGCGTGCCGCGTTCGGTCAGCGGATAGAAGCTGCCCCCATGGTCGCGCGCTTCGCTGATGCCGTCGGTGGCACCAGGTCACAGGCCATGTACGGAAGAGACAACTCGTCATCCGATCCATTCTCATGTCCCGGGTTGAAGCGGTTGTGTGGGCCAGTCCAGCAACCTGGCGCCGAGCACGGCGGTTTGCAGTGTGTAGCGCTGGTCTGGGTGGATGGGGTCGTACCCGGTGAGCTGCCGGATCCGGTTGAGGCGGTATGTGACGGCGCCGGAGTCAATCGTCCCGGAGGTCGTGACGCTCT
>CALAED010000661.1 GCA_937891035.1 uncultured Thermomonosporaceae bacterium
TGGTGAGCCAGGTCCAGCCAACGCTGCTCTCCGGTGTGACGGTGGTGGACCAGCAGGCCGAGCGCTGTACCGGCAGCGCCGCCACCGAGCGTGGCGGAGGTGCCGTTCAGCGGATGAGCCGCCGCCGCGGCGAGCAGGGTCTCGGCCGCGTCGGACTCCCCGAGCTCGGCGAGCACGCAGGCGATGCCGGCGCTGCCGTACAGCAGGCCGGGAGCGCTGGTCGGCGCCGCGGCCAGCGCGTCGTCCCGCAGGCGGCGGACGACGGCCGGGTCGCAGACGCGGCCGGCGCGGTGCAGCGCGTAGAGTACGCCGGCGGTGCCGGCGGCCACGGCGCGAGTGTCGGTCTGGTGTCCCAACGGGTTGGTCGGGTAGACCCGCACCGGGTGGTCCGGTTGACCCATCGCCTCCAGCGTGTCCGCGGTCCGGTCGGCCAGCCGGCGCAGCGCGGCGACGGTGTCCTCGCGGACGGCCTGCGGCGTGGGCAGGGGGGAGTCTTCGGCTCGGTCGTGGCAGCGGGTGGCCCACTGCCACAGCCGCGGTGCGACCGGTGCGATCTCCGTCAGGTTGGCGTGCAGATGGTCAAGGACCCGTGGATGCCGTTCGGCCACCTCGTGTACGGGGAACACCAGCAGCAGCGCCAGGGCGGCCAGCCCGAACCGGTCGAGCTCGACGGGATCGCGCTTGGCCACAGACAGCGGGTCCGGGTGCAGATAGCCGGGAGTGCCCATGATCCGCCGTACGTCCTTGATGGGTTGTACCGCCTCGAAGTCGATCAGCCGGACCCGGTCGTCGTCGTCGACGAGCACGTTGGTAGGGCTGAGATCGACGAAAACGTAGCCCAGCTCGTGCAGCCGGTGCAGCTGCGCGTCAAGCTGGTCGAGCACGGCCAGGGCGCGGCGGTGATACTCGGCGAGCGCCGTGGCGTCCGGCCCGATGTGCACCGCGGGATTGTTCGTCACCATCCACCGGTACAGCGGCACGCCGGGCACCAACTCGGTGACGAGATAGCTGTGTTCCCAGTGGTGGAACAGTTCCACCGGTCGCGGACATAGGCCGGCTTCGCGGCCGTGTATCGCCCGCAGGGTCAGGTACTCGGCGGTCAACCGCGTCTTCGCGTCGGCGCCGTCAGCGGTGTAACCGTTGTGCGCCTTCGCCTCCTTGACGAACACCTGGCTGCCGTCTGCGGAGCGGAACCGGTAGGCGCCACCGGCGTTGCTGTGCCGCAACACGGCCTCGAAGGTGTAGTCGTTCAGCGTGACCGGGCCGGTGGCGGCATCCGGAGCCCGCTGCCGGAACGGGTCGATGACACCGGGTGGCAGGTGGAAGGCCGGCCGGCGTTCGTCATCGATCTCGCGGCCGTCCGGGCCGACCATGGTGTGCACCTGGTGGCCTTCCGCGTCGACCCGAATGCGGCCACGGAACGCCCCGTACCGGTAGGAAACACACTCGCTCACGCCGAAACGGCGATCGGTGAGCACAAAAGGCCCGCTGATCCCGGACAGCTCCTCCTCCAGCCGCCGTAGCGTCCGGAGCGCACACTGGTCGGTGGGCGGATACAGGGTGCAGAACTTGCCGCTCTGCACCCTGTTCGCGTGCTTGTCGTGCGCCAGCAAGAACATGTGGCGGCCGGCCAGGTGTTTGAACGGGACACCCAACTCGGCACACGCCGTCGATACCACCGTCAGCACGGACTGCGCATTGGGCAGGGAGCTGGACACGTGTAGCTTCCACCCCTGATCGGGAAGGACGAGACCAGCGGGGCCCCAGTGAGTCCACGCACCCGAGTCCAGCCGCGTCCAACCGGCCGGCATGAGACCCGCGTCGTAGCGCGGACCTGGGTCGACAGTGTCCCAGGGTTCGTAGTAATCCTGATCGGCAATCAGGAACGACATATCCAATGCCACCTAGCCGCTCCTCTCACCGCCGTTCGAGTATCGCCTAACCGCCGAATCTGCGCCAGGGTCGAGGAGTTTGATCCCTTCTGACGGATGGTTGCGGGGGCCATCCGAAATACCGAAAGGACGTCTCGGATATGAGAGGTAGAAGAGCAGCGCGAGAACCAGCCCCAACGCGGTGAGGGAGAACACCCGGTTGTCGAGCAGCCCGGAGCACAACAGCACACCGCGCGATCATGACTGGCATCGACGATGTCCGCACCGAGCCGCCATGTCCGCCGCCGGAGCAGTGTGTCCGCGACGATGAGAACGACGCTGATCCCCGCGTCGAACCACAGCATCTTCCTGGGGACGCCACCGGTGGGTGAACATGGCGTTCCCCAGGTTCATATGCCACCGCCGACTCACCAAAGCATGATCTGAGTAACTCCAGAATCCACATGGCGAGCGCGGCTCCTGATGATCTCGATTCGGTGAGACCGATCGGTCATGATCAGGAGTCGCGCTCATGTGTTGTCTTTTGTGATCGAGCCGGCTTTCAGGCTGGCCTGGTCAGCGTACGACGAGCCGTACCGGCACGGTGGTCAGTGGCTCGTGTTCGTTGTCGGTGAGAAGGTACAGGGTGGGCTGTACCGTCCGGGGGCAAGCTGGGTCGCGTCCACCCGAACCGTCAAGCGCTGTTTCGCGCCACCGGCGAGAGCACCTGTTTCCGGGGTTGTCGACAGCCAGGGCGCGTCGGTAAAGCTAGGCTGTCCGCTGTTGATGAGGTAGGCCGTACCAGGCGAACCGGTCGACATGGTCCACAAGTTGCCCTTGGCGTCGACGTCTAGGCCGGCGCCGGTGAACTGATGTTGGTCCGGCGGGGCGAGAGTGCTGAGGGTTTCGCAGGTGTCCGGGTCGATGGCGTATATCAGATCGTCTGCGCTGTGGGTGGTCACCCATAGCCGATCGAATCCGGGACTCCAGCCGAGGCCGGAGATGGCGGGGTCAGCCGGTGCGCACTGGCTGATCACGCTGCCTGGGTTCGGGCTGCTGAGACCGCTTATGTGATAGATGAGTCCCTGCTTCTCGCCGCCGACATAGAACGAGTCATCGTCGGGTCGGTAGGCCAGCCCACGCTGGGACGTCGTTGACCATGGAAACTGACCGCTGATGCTCGTTACGACATCACCGCTGCGCGGATCCCAGCAGTAATGCCATTGTCCTCGATGACTTTGACCTGGCACATGAGGGCACGATCGGGCAGGTAGGCCATGTCCGGCCGGCCCCGGTCCCCGGCTGGTCCAGGTGGTGGGCCAGCCCTCCGCACGCCGCACTCCGTCGACGGTGAAGCTGTCGTTGCGCAGAATGTCGGTATCCGAGATCCATACGTTGCCGGATTCGATGCCGATGCCCCAACCCACTGACAGCCCGGTGGCCGGCCATGACTTGAGGACGTCACCCGTGGCCGGCGGCCGAATGCTCTCGCTGGTGTGGCTGAGCCCGCCGCCGTCGGCGATCTGCCACGCCACGTCGCCAGCGCGGGTGTTGGTCACCGTCAACACGCTTTGGCTGTGCTGGCCGGATCGCGCGACCACTCGCAGGGCATCCGGAGTGACACGGACCTTCCCGGTGCCGACGAGGTCGGCCCGGGACATGGAGGGCTGCGCCGCCGCGGCGGCTAGCGCCTGGACCGGTACGGCAACCAGAGCTGCCAGGGCGATACCTGTCGCAGCGAATTGGATCGCCGCCCGTAGGGCTGTTCTCGCCAATAACATTTGATAATCCCTCCGCGGCGCCCGGGCACGTTCCAAAACTTGACCGAGCGTCCGGTACACAAGAAACAAAGATCGGGAAATGTCCCGCTGTTCGCTTGCTATGCCGCACTGCCGAGCAATTCGAGGGTCTTTGGTCCCTGGTGTTTACCGAACCAAGGGTGGTGGGTTTTTGGGGGCGATATTTGATGATCAACAGCATCTGAAACACCCATCGCGCCGACATCCCCGCAGGCCGCTCCGTTTTGGCCGGCACCTACCTCAAAATACGCCGCTTAGTCGTGTCCGTCGACGAATACGCGGACAGCGGCTTGCATCAAGATGGTAAAATGGATTGCGCAAATATTGGCGCCACATTAGTTTCATATCGTCCGTGCTGAAATTCCAAGTTCCCGCCAGACGGTCACGGACTCGGCCGCCTTGGCTGCCGCCACCCCAACAGTGGCCACTAGTGGGCATCTGCAGGAGTATCAATCAGATCGGCTGGCTCTTCATGCTCGATGGTCGCGTGCATGCCATCACCGCGGCAGCGGTTTCGCTGGTCGTGGTCGTGGTCGTGGTCGTGGTGGCGGGGACAGTGGCCGATGTGGCTGGTGCGGGCGATCACGACCATGGGCATCTACTCTTGGCCATGGCCGATCAGTTTGTTTTTGCCCCTGGCTTTGCTGCTGTTTCCCGATGACGTCGCCGCTCGTGTACTCTACGAGTGGCTGTCACTGTTCACCAGCGCGAATGTCGTGCCTCTCGCCGACATCCTGGTTTCGAGCGTTTCGCCCAAGGATCAAGCTGTCGCCCCATCGCGGGCGGGTCAGCGGTCTGCACAGAAGCTACGAAACGTGAGGCAGGACAAGTTTGATTTCGTTCATCTGGTCTCCTGGAAATCCGTTGCCCGCCGGCACTGGCGGCTCGGAAAACTACACCGTCGGTCAGGTCCGAGAACTGAAACGGCGCGGCCTGCAGGCGCAGGTGGTCACCGTCGGCTTGGCAAGCCGACGGT
>CALAED010000662.1 GCA_937891035.1 uncultured Thermomonosporaceae bacterium
GAATCCGCCCTCGCCGCGGATGAACGCCGACGACCGCGTCGTGACCAGCTTCTCCCCGGTGAACGGGCTGACTCCGGTCGCCTCGATGACGACGAGCGCACCCTTGCCCTTGTCGTAGATCCCGGTCACGGTTGTCGTGACGCGGACGGCGCCCTCGACCGGCAGCGGCCGGTGCAGTGTGACGGCCTGTTCCGCGTGCACAAGCATGGCCGGGTCGAAGTCGCCGATCGGGACCCGGTCGCGGGTGCTGCCGGCCTGGACGAGGATGATCCCGAACGTCGGCAGCACCCGCTGCTCGACGTCCTGGGAGTTCTCGGTGGTGAACTCGAGCTCGTGCAGCGGATCTTGCTGGCCGGCCCCGACGCCGAGCGCGTACAGCAGCGCCTCGGCCGAGGTCCAGGACCGTTCGTACGGCTCTCCCGTACGTCCGACGGCGGACAAATCGAGCGGCATCGCCGGTCACCTCCGAGGTGATGGGTCGATCGGGTCGGGAACAAGGGCCGAGCGGCGGCGGCGCTCGCCGACGATGAGGCTGGCCACGGCGGCCAGCACGGTGAGGGCCGCCATGGCGAGCATGACCGCGATGGCCAGGTGGAAACCGCCGAGCAGGTCCGGCAGCGACGCGTTCGGCACCGTGCCCGCGTAGACGAGCGGCCGTTGCGCACGGTCCAGTGTGCTGGCGATGAGGCTGAGCGCGAGCGCGATGCCGAGGGTGTTGCCGACGTTTTGCACCGTGAGCCGCATCCCGTTGACGACGCCGAGCTGGGCCGACGGCACCCCAGACAAGATCGCCGTGGTGTTGGCGGTGAGGAAGATCCCCGACCCGGCTCCCACCAGCGCCAGGCCTGTCGCGACCGCCGCGTACGACACGTGCGGGCCGAGGGCGGGCAGCAGGACGCCGAGCCCGATCAGGGTGAGCACCGGCCCGGCGACCGCGACGACGCGCGGGGATGTCCAGCGGGCGAGCGCGCCGGCGAGCGGAGCGGCGACCATCATCGCGATCGGCATCGGCAGCACCGCGAGCCCCGCGACCGTCGCGTCCTCGCCCCACACGCTCTGGAAGAACAGAGAGATGACGAGCACGACGCCGAACCGGGCGAGCATGTGCACGAAGGCGGCGACGGTGGCGAGCGTGAACCCGGCGTCGGCGTACAGCCTGAGGTCGATCAGGGGGTAGGCCGTCCGCCGCTGCCGCCACCAGAAGAACGGCGAGAGCAGGGTGAACGCGGCCGCGCCCGCCACGACGAGCGGGCTGCGCCAGCCGAGCGCCCCGGCCTCCGACAGCGCCAGCACCAGGCCGCCGAGCCAGCCGAGCAGCAACACGCTGCCGATCAGGTCGACCGGCTCACGGGGGCCGGACGGCACCTTCTTGAGCGCGAACGCGCCCCAGACCGTGGCCGCGACGCCGAACGGCACGTTGAACCAGAACACCCACTGCCAGCCGGCGGCGTCGGCGAGGAAGCCGCCGATCGACGGCCCGAGCACCTGCGCCACTGAGATCGCGGAGATGTAGAACCCCATTCCCTGGCTGAGCAGGTGCTCGGGGAAGACGTGGGTGATGATGGCCGTGGCGTTCGCCAGGATCATCGCGAAGCCGACCGCCTGGACGACCCGCAGCCCGAGCAGCACCCCGATGGACGGGGCGAAGCCGAGGGCCAGGCAGGACAGCGTGAAGATCGTATAGCCGACGAGGAAGGTCTCGCGCCGCCCGAACACGTCGGCCAGCCGCCCGCACACCACCAGCACCACGGTGTTGACGAGCATGAACGACAGCAGCACCCAGCTGGAGGCGACCGCGCCCGCGTGGAAATGCCGTACGACCACTGGCAGCGCGACGTTGAGCACGCTCACGTTCATCCCGGTGAGCAGCGAGCCCAGCGTGATCACCGACAGCACGCGCCAGTGATAGGGGAGCCGGGGGAGCATGCGCGTGGCCCCGGGTCAGGCCCGGGGACCGCCGGCGACGTAGATGACCTGCCCGGTGACGTAGGAGGAGTCGGGGCCGCACAGGAAGGAGACGACGCCGGCGATGTCCTCGGGGACGCCGACGCGGCGCAGCGGGATCGCCTTGGACGCCTCGGCCATGCGCTCTTCGGGGTCGACGCCGAGGCGGCGGGACGTCAGCCTGGTCATCTCGGTGTCGATGTAGCCGGGGGCGACAGCGTTGACGTTGATGCCGAACTGGCCGAGCTCGATGGCGAGGGTCTTGGTGAAGCCCTGCAGGCCGGACTTGGCGGTGGAGTAGTTGGCCTGGCCCCTGTTGCCAAGCGCCGACGTGCTGGACAGGTTGACGATCTTGCCCCAGCGTTGCTCGACCATGTGCTTTTGGGCCGCCCTGGCGCACAGGAAGCTGCCCTTGAGGTGGATGTCGATGACCGTGTCCCAGTCGTCGTCGGTCATCTTGAACAGCAGGTTGTCGCGGGTCACCCCGGCGTTGTTGACGAGGACGTGGAGGCCGCCGAGCTCGCGTACCGTGCGCTCGACCGCCGCCTCGACCTGATCGCGCTGGGATACGTCGCAGCCGATGGCGATCGCGGTGCCGCCCGCGCCCTGGATCGTGTCGACCGTGGCCTTGCCCGCGTCGTCGGTCAGATCGACGACGGCGACCTTGGCCCCGTCGGCGGCCAGCCTGATCGCGGTGGCGGCGCCGATGCCCCGGCCCGCTCCCGTGACGAACGCGACCCGGTCGGTCAGGGGTCTTGCCAGGGGTGATGCCATCAGCGCGGGCTCCTTCGTGGGGTGAGTTCTAGAGCAGCATTCTAGAAAGTCTGATCTGATTCGGCCAGTCGGCCCAGGATGCGGGCGACTTCGTCGATGAACTCGGCGGCGGCGGCGTCGTCCTCGGCCGTCGCGACCTCCCGGCCGGCCTCACCGATCACGGTTGTGAGCACGAGAACGAGGACGTGTCCGGCCCGCTCGTCCTCGTCGACGCGCAGCAGCCGGGTGTTCCGCTCGGTCCACCGCCGCCAGCGGCGGCGGCGCAGCAGCCCGAACCCGGCCGGGCCTTCGCCTTCGTAGAACAGCCGGGCGATGTCGCGGTGCTCCCAGCAGACCTCGAGGAAGGCCCTGGCCCCGGCGATGAACAGCCGGATCGGGTCGCGCTCGCCGTGGCCGTCGCCGCGCGCCGCCGCCACGGCCTTGGTGGCACGGGCCTCCTGCGCGGCGGAGTGCTCCTCCCACAGCGCGAGATAGAGCCCGGCCTTGCCGCCGTAGTGGTGATAGAGGCTGCCGACGCTGATGCCCGAGCGCGCGACGATCTCGGCGATGCCCGCGTCGGCGTAGCCCTGCTCGGAGAAGACCTCGCGGGCCGCCGCCAGCAGCGCCTGCCTCGTGGCGTCGGCCCGCGCCCACTGCCGCCCGCCGCCGCCCGCCCCTTCCTGGGACGCATCCGTACGCATGCCCCCATCGTGCATCGCGCCCTCTCGTCGTTGTGCACCGGTAGGGCTCGTATGTAGAGTACGAGTTATGAGGTCTGTAGAGCCCGAGAGTCGTTCGGCTGGGCGGCGCGCCGGAGTCACCTTCCTGGACGTGCTGGTGATACTGGGAATTGCGTTAGCCGCCGTGGTGGTAATGGTGCTCATCGCGATTGTCCCGCGAATGGGGATCCCGGTGGGGGCGGGCGCGACGGTCGCCACGCTGTTGTTCACTGTGTGGACTCGGTACGCGGACCGCGCCGGGGGGTCACGATGACCCGGGGGCCGCGGATGACTTTGCAGACCCAGATGGTGCTGCGCCAGGCGCTGCTGGAGCCGAACCGCGAGTGGTACGGGCTGGAGATGGTGCAGGCCACCGGCCTGCCGACCGGCACGGTGTATCCCATCATCACCCGGCTGGAGCAGACCGGCTGGATCACCTCCCGCTGGGAAACCCCGGCCGAACAGGCCGAAGACGGGCGGGCCCGGCCCCGCCGCCGCTACTACCGGCTCACCGAGGACGGCGCCGAAGCCGCACGGCTCGCCCTTGCCGCCGCCCACGCCAACCGTGCCACCACACCCGTTCCGTGGGGGAGCCTCCGCCCCCAGACACCCGGAGCCACCGAATGACCCCTAGCAACGACACACTTCAAGACCTCCTGAACGCGTTGATGCGCGTGAAAGCCGCAGGGGAAGCGGCATATCAGGCGGCGAGCAACGCCAGGTGGGCAGCGGACACGGCAGACGCGGCACGGCGGGCAGCGGACGCTTGTGAGGCGGCGGGAAGAACAGTGGACGCGGCGGACACGGCGTGGAGGGTGGCGGTCACACCAGACGCGGCGGGCAGAGCGGCGGTCGCAGCGGACACAGTGTGGAGGATGACGGATTCGGCGGGAGGGGCAGCGGATGCAGCGTGGGCGGCGGCTGCGACGTTCGCCGCATGGAGGGCGGCCCATGCAGCGCGTGGGACGGCATTGAAGGCGCAGAAGGCAGCGGCCGCGACGTTCGCAGCATTCGAGGCGCGGAGCTCGGCGGAGGCGGCATTCGAGGCGCGAAGGGCGGCGAAGTCGGTACACGCGGCGGAACGCGCGCTCGTGGCATCAACGAGGGTTTTTGAGGAACTGGTTGAGGCGTCCGAGGCTTTTAAGGTGTCGAAGCGAGGGGTGGTACGGCCGCCGGGGCGGGCAACGGCTCGGTTGGTCACTTTAAGCGCGGCGATGTTGCCTGCGTGCCATCGGAGTCGCTACGCGGAGGAGTGGTCCAGCCTGCTGTTCGAGTTGCGTACGCGCCGATCTCGTGCGCGGCAGGTTTTGTCCATCCTGACCGGTGCCCCCCGGCAATCATGGACGCTGCGCCGCCCGCTGAAGGAGACTCCGCCGGCTTGACCGGCGTCAGTTCTCAGCGTTCGACGCCTTGTCCGCCCGTACGACCCGGATGGCTTTCTGCCAAAAATGAGCCACGGATTCGTCTTGGAGGGCGTGGACGAGTTGGCGCCACGCGGGTTCGGGCGGTTGCCATTCGTCCTGAATGATCTCCAGGGCCTCGAGCATTGCGACACGGGGATGGAAGAAGCAGTAGGTGAGCTCGGCTCGCCGCCAGTGCACGCCGCAATCGTCGGATTCTTCAATGAAATAGAGCATGGGAGCGCGGGGGTGCGGGCTTGGGATGGAGTAGTTCGAAGGCGGCGATCGCCGTGTCGAGTGCGTCGGGGGTGGCGGCGCCGAGCAGGCCATGCGGGGTGGGCGTCCAGCGGGCCAGCGCCCAATAGTGTCCGGTGTGCTTGCCGTGCCACACCAACCATCCCGGGCGGTGACGGTGCTGGATGCGCTGCGCGATCTCATCGGGGCCGAGTAACATCGCGCGCCTCAAACGCGACCGTCGTCGGCGACCCGCATCGGGCCGAGCACAAGTCCCTCTTCGAGGGCGGCGATGATGAGCTGCGCCTCGGCGGGGTATTTCCCGATGAGATCGGCCATGGTCTGTAGCTCGGCGGCGGTGGCGAGCATATGTTCACGTTCGGCGCATGCGGCTTGAACGAGCATTTTCCCCTCATCCCTTCTTCAAGAATTCGCACCAGACGACCCGGTTGAGGTCGGGGTCTTGATGGGAGCCCCACTGTTCGGCGACCTCAGAAACGATCTTCAATCCGTGTCCGCTCTCAGTGAGCAGGTTGTCCGTTACGCGCGGGACAGTTCCCTGTGAGCCGCCATCGGTGACCTCTACGCGGATTACATCGGCGCCCATGTAGAGCGCGACGGTGATCGATCCGTCGGTGGGGCCGTGTTTACGAGCGTTATCCACTAGCTCGACCGCGCACAGAGAAACATCGAAGAGCGTGTCTTGGCTGACGCGACCGGCGAGCAGTTTGCGAATCCAGAGCTTTGCGGACGACACCTGTTGCGGGGTGGCTGCGTATTTGCTCACGATCAACAATCGCCGCGCTTCTGTGATCATGCTGTGCTCCCGTGTGCGTCCTGTACACGGCATCATTGCCGCGACTTATGACTACAGCTAGTCATGCATTCATGACTCCCGATACTCTGCCCCGCATGGAAGCTCGCAGCCTCCCCGAGGCTTTTAAAATGATCATGGATCGGCGAGGTTGGTCCCAGAACCAACTCGCTCGTGAACTGGACAAAGGCCAGGGATGGATCTCCGATGTGATCAACGGGAAAGGCGGCCTCGAGTTCGCCAAAGTGATCAACATCCTGACTCGTGTAGGGTTGGAAGTGGTCATACGGCCTAAAAGGGAGAAGTCAGACCCCGTGAAACGCCGAGAATTC
>CALAED010000663.1 GCA_937891035.1 uncultured Thermomonosporaceae bacterium
CCGGCGGCTTCCAGGTGCGGGCCGAACTGCCGTACGACACGGTCTAAGCTGGCACGGCGGCCGGGGCGCGCCGGGACCCGCCCGAGACTCGGTCCGGCAGCCGCAGCGGCAGCCCAGGTGAGGCAGGGGACCGTCGATGACAATTCGCGTGCTGATCGCCGACGACCAGGTGATGATCCGTGACGGGCTCGCCGCGCTGCTGACATCCGCATCCGACATCGAGGTGGTCGGCCAGGCGGGCGACGGCCAGGAGGCGGTCGCGATGGCCCGCGAACTGCGGCCGGACGTGATCGTGATGGACATCCGGATGCCGACGATGGACGGGCTGGCCGCCACGGAAAAGATCGTCGGCGGTGCCGCCGCCGACGGCGCGCGAGGCGGCGCGCCGGACGACACGCCGGGGGACACGCCGGGCGACGCACCCAAGGTGCTGGTGCTGACGACGTTCGACCTGGATGAGTACGTCTACGAGGCGCTCGGGGCCGGGGCCAGCGGCTTCCTGCTCAAGGACGCCTCGGCGGCCGATCTCATCGCCGGCGTACGAATCGTCGCGGCCGGCGACGCGCTGTTGGCGCCCTCCATCACCCGCCGGCTGATCAGCGATTTCGCCCGCCGGCGCCGACATGAGCGGCCGCGGCCGGACGCGTTGGCCGCGCTCACGCCGCGCGAGACCGACGTGCTGCGACTGATCGCCCGCGGCATGTCCAACATGGAAATCGCCGGTGAGCTGTTCCTCGCCGAGCAGACGGTGAAGACCCACGTCGGCCACGTCCTGACCAAGCTCGGCCTGCGCGACCGGACCCAGGCCGTGGTCTTCGCCTACGAAAACGGCCTCGCCGGCTGACCCACCCTGAGCGAGCGGCGCCTCGCGGTCAGGCGCGCTGACCCTTGAGTACGCGGGCGAGCGCCTGGGCGACGTCTTCGGACAGACCGGGAGCGGACGAGGCCACCAGGTCATCGGAATCGCGCTCGACGTCCCGTACGTGACCGCAGGCGCGGCACTCGACCTCACCGAGCCGGCAGATCAACGCGGTCGAAGCGCAGGCGGCACACTGATCGAGTTCGGCCGCCCAGTCAGGTGCGGCCTGACAGTCCGGACAGACGAGGACCAGATGGTCGCTACGCACCCCGCGCTTCCACGGACTCGCGCCACGTACAGGATCGGTCTGCCGCGCCCCGCACTTGAAGCAGGGCATGCCCCCTCCAGCATTCCGGAGCCGGGCCCGGGCTCCGCCACCGGAGCCGGGGCCCGGCCACACCGGCTAAAGCTCGGCGAGCACCTTTCGGTACTCGTCCAGGTCGCGGGCGTCCGGGATGGCGTTGACCACCTTCCAGCGGACGATGCCCTCCGGATCGATGATGAACGTGCCGCGGGTCGCGATGCCCTTGGCCTCGTCGAATACCCCGTACTCCCGTGACACCCTGCCATGCGGCCAAAAGTCGGACAGCAAGGGGAACTCATATCCCTGCTGCTCCGCCCAGGCGCGGTGCGAGAACATCGAATCGACCGACACCGTGAGAACCTGGGCCTGGTTTTCCCCGAAGCTCGGCAGCTCGTCGCGGATCTCGCACAGCTCCCCCTGGCAGACCCCGCTGAACGCAAGCGGGTAGAAGACGAGCACGACCTTCTTCCCGCGGAAGTCCGACAGCTTCACCGGTGCTCCGTGCTGGTCTGTCAGCTCGAAGTCCGGGGCGCTGTCGCCGACCTCAACTGCCATGGCACTCCCTTTCGCAGTCCGGAGACGTCTTTTCTCATTGTCAGAGACGTCGGCCTCCAGTCTGCCATCCCCCCTCGCGCCGGCGTATGCCGGACGCTCGGTGTCAGCGGCGTGCTTTCGGCGCCACCAGGCGGGTGCCCGACCATTCCTTTGCCGCGCTGACGCTACTTGTCTGCGTGAGCCCGGCGGTCGGCGCCGCCTCGTCTATATCGCTCGGCTCGACGTGTCCCTCCCGGCCGGCCTTCGGCGTCAGCAACCAGATGTGGCCACCGTCGGCCAGCGATGTACGCGCGTCGACGAGGCCATCAACAAGATCGCCATCGTCTTCGCGCCACCAGAGCAGGACAACATCGACCACATCCTCAAAGTCGTCGCCGACCAGCTCGCTCCCCGTGACGGCCTCGACGGAGGCGCGCAGCTCGTCCGCGCAGTCATCGTCGTAGCCGATCTCTTGCACCACCTGGCTCGACTTGAAGCCGAGCCGTTCGGCCAAGCTGCGCTCTGACTGCGCCTGGCCTGCGGTCGCGCTCACGAACGTCCTCCCTGTGTAGTGGTCCGCGCGTGCTGCCGGGACTCGAGTGGAGACTCCTCCCCTTCACGATGGCACCGGCCGCGCGGTGCGGCATTGCCGGACAGTTCACACAAGTGACCGGCCCTCGCGCAAGTCTCTCGGCAGCATGTGATTGAACCCGGCCACGCGAGTCACGTTCCCGCGAGGAACGATAGCCTCACCTGGCGGTCCGGATTGTCAACATTGAGATCGATCAAGGCAACCGATTGCCAGGTTCCGAGGGCCATTTGACCGGCAATAACCGGAATCGTGGCGTACGGCGTGACAAAGGCGGGCAAAACATGGGATCTGCCATGTCCGCGCGAGCCGTGCGTATGCTCCCACCGATCGTCGGCCGGCAACAGGTCGGCGAGCGTCGCGAGCAGGTCGTGATCGCTGCCGGCCCCCAGCTCCATCAGGGCGATGCCGGCGGTGGCGTGCGGAACGAAGACATGCAGCAGCCCATCGTCACCGCCCACATCCTGGACGAACTTGTGACAATCGGCCGTGATGTCGTGCACCGTCTCGTCGCGACCGGTTGTCACCCGGATCACTGTGGTCCGCATAGTCCCTGTTTACCGCGTGATCGGCGATCGCAACAGGGCCGATCACCGGTCGACCCGCCCGCCGCGGCCCGGATCTCGCACGATGCCGCGTGCGAGAGCGTGTACGGGACCACGCACCAGGCCGCGGACAAGCCGCGCGTGGCCCCGTACGGGACCGCCAGACGGGACCCGGACGCGAAGCGCGTATCGGACCGGCCCAGTGGATTCTCAAACAGAGCCGGAAGCGTCATCGGCCGGCCGGGGCTCGACGACCGCGTCCGGTCCGGGAAACACCAATCTGGTGTGGCCGTCGTCGAACCGCACGAGATAGGGCGGCCCTCCGGTGCGTCCCCGGACCTCGACGATCTCTCCCATCCGGTCGGGATGGCCCACGGCGTTCCCGTGCACCAGGAGCCGGTCTCCCACAGTTGCCTGCATGGCTCGTGTCACCTCCTGTCAGCGGGTATGCCCCTCCCTACAGAGTGGTACGAGATGGCCTTCTCGCCAAGTGTGTTACCCGACGGTAGAGATGCGGCCGGGGCCGGAACGTACCACGATGGAGAGGAACAAAGAGCGATCGTCAAGGAGTTGAAACACAGGGCGGCCGGGCGGTTCGCGGTTCCGTACCGCTGGTTTGTCCGCCGTGGGTAGGCTACGCGCGGTCGTGACCTCAAAAAGACGACAAAGACGACAAACAGTCGGCAAAGACGACTCGGTAAGCACTAGAGGGGACCCCGTGGCTTCCGGACGCCAACGCTTTTCGATCATCAGCGATGGGCTGCCGAGCCAGCTCCCGGACATCGACGCTGATGAGACGAGAGAATGGCTGGAATCGCTCGACACGGTCATCAAGACCGAGGGGCGCAGTCGAGCGCGCTACCTGATGCTGCGCCTGCTCGAGCGGGCGCGAGAGCAGCGCGTCGGCGTACCCGGGCTGCGCAGCACCGACTACATCAACACCATCCCGCCCGAGCGCGAGCCCTGGTTCCCCGGCGATGAGTACGTCGAGCGGCGCATTCGTGCCTACATTCGGTGGAACGCGGCGATCATGGTCTCCCGCGCCAACCGGCCCGAGCTGTCGGTCGGCGGCCACATCGCCACGTACGCGTCGGCGGCGTCGCTGTATGAGGTCGGCTTCAACCACTTCTTCCGCGGCAAGGACCACGGCGAGTCCGGCGATCAGGTCTTCATCCAGGGCCACGCGGCACCGGGCATCTACGCGCGGGCGTTCCTCGAGGGACGGCTGCCCGAGTCGGCGCTCAGCGGGTTTCGGCAGGAAATTTCACACCCGGGCGGGGGTCTTTCGTCATATCCGCATCCGCGGCTGATGCCGGACTTTTGGGAGTTCCCGACGGTCTCGATGGGCCTGACCGCGATCAACTCCATCTATCAGGCTCGGTTCAATCGCTACCTGTACAACCGGCAGATCAAGGACACCTCTCGCTCGCACGTGTGGGCGTTCCTCGGCGACGGCGAGATGGGCGAGCCCGAGTCGCTCGGCGCCATCGGTCTGGCCGCCCGCGAGGAGCTCGACAACCTCACCTTCGTCGTCAACTGCAACCTGCAGCAGCTGGACGGCCCGGTCCGCGGCAACGGCAAGATCATCCAGGAGCTGGAATCGTTCTTCCGCGGCGCCGGCTGGAACGTCATCAAGGTCATCTGGGGCCGCGACTGGGACCCGCTGCTGGCCATGGACATGGACGGCGTTCTCGTCAACAAGATGAACACCACGCCGGACGGCCAGTTCCAGACCTATTCGGTGGAGACCGGCGAGTACATCCGCGACCACTTCTTCGGTGACGACCCGCGGCTGCGCAAGATGGTCGAGCACCTGTCCGGCGACGAGCTGCGCAAGCTGTCGCGCGGCGGGCACGACTACCGCAAGGTCTACGCGGCCTTCAAGGCGGCCCGTGAACACGTGGGGCAGCCGACCGTGATCCTCACCCACACGATCAAGGGCTGGACGCTCGGGCCGGACTTCGAGGCGCGCAACGCCACGCACCAGATGAAGAAGCTCACCAAGGCCGAGCTGAAGGAGTTCCGCGACCGGCTGTTCCTCGACATCCCGGACGCGGCGCTCGAGGCCGACCTCCCGCCGTACTACCACCCCGGCGAGAACTCCGACGAGATCCAGTACATGCGCGAGCGCCGCGCCGCGCTCGGCGGCTACCTGCCCAAGCGGGTCGTGCGTGCCAAGCCGCTCAAGCTGCCGGGCGACGCGGTGTACGCCGAGCTCAAGAAGGGCTCGGGCAAGCAGCCGGTGGCGACGACGATGGCGTTCGTCCGGCTGCTGAAGGACCTGATCAAGGACGAGAACATCGGTGACAGGTTCGTGCCGATCGCCCCGGACGAGTACCGCACGTTCGGCATGGACTCGCTGTTCCCGTCGTCCAAGATCTACTCGCCGCAGGGCCAGACATACGAGGGCGTCGACCGCAAGCTGCTGCTGGCGTACAAGGAGTCCGAGCGGGGGCAGATGCTGCACGAGGGCATCAGCGAGGCCGGAGCGGTCGGGTCGACGATCGCGGCCGGCACCTCCTACGCCACGCACGGCGAGCACATGATCCCGATCTACATCTTCTATTCGATGTTCGGGTTCCAGCGCACCGGGGACAGCATCTGGGCGATGGCCGACCAGATGGGCCGGGGCTTCCTGCTCGGCGCCACAGCGGGGCGGACGACGCTGACCGGCGAAGGCCTGCAGCACAATGACGGACATTCGCCGCTGCTCGCCTCAAGCAACCCGGCCTGCGTCTACTACGACCCGGCCTGGGCCTACGAGCTGTCGTACATCCTGCAGGACGCGCTGCGCCGCATGTACGGCTCGTCCGAGCGGTACCCGAACGGCGAGGACATCTTCTACTACCTCACCGTTTACAACGAGCCGTACGTTCAGCCCGCCGAGCCGGCCGACCTCGACGTGAAAGCCCTGCTCAAGGGGCTCTACCAGTTCGCAGCCGCCCCGTCTGTCGACGGCTCGCACAACGGCGGGCCGCCGCGGGCGCAGATCCTGGCCTCCGGCGTCGCGGTGCGCTGGGCCCTGGAGGCGCAGCGCATGCTCGCCGAGGACTGGGGGGTCGCGGCCGACGTCTGGTCGGCCACGTCCTGGACCGAGCTGCGCCGCGAGGCGATGAACTGCGACACGTGGAACCTGCTGCACCCCGAGGGCGACCAGCTCACCCCGTACGTCACCCGCGCGCTGGAGGGCGCGCCGGGCCCGATCGTGGCGGTCAGCGACTTCATGCGCGCGGTTCCCGACCAGATCTCGCGTTGGGTCCCGGGCGGCGACTTCACCTCGCTCGGCACCGACGGGTTCGGCTTCTCCGACACCCGGGCGGCGGCCCGCCGGTTCTTCCACGTGGACGCGGCCTCGATCACCCTGCAG
>CALAED010000664.1 GCA_937891035.1 uncultured Thermomonosporaceae bacterium
CGCTACCTCGTCGTCGAAGCGGGCATTCGCCAGTTCATCGACATTGGTTCTGGGCTGCCGACGCAGGGAAACGTGCACCAAGTCGGCCAGGAATTCGACCCGTCCGCGCGGGTGGTCTATGTGGACAACGACCCCATGGTCGGCGTGCATGGGCAGGCACTCCTGGACGGCGGTGCGAACACCGCGTTCGTGACCGCCGATGTCCGCGACCCGGGCGGCATCCTCGGTGATGCCAAGCTCGGTGAGCTGATCGACTTCAATGAGCCCGTCGGGATTTTGCTGGTCGCTATCTTGCATCACATCAAAGACGAAGAGGATCCGGCCGGCATCGTGGCCGAGCTGCGCGATGCACTGCCCAAGGGCAGTTTCCTGGTCATCGCCAGTTTCCGTATGCCTGGCTCCGATCACCCCGAGGTCGCCGCGCAGACCGCGGCCGTCGAGAAATTCTTCAATGAAAAGCTGGGCACCGGACGCTGGCGGGACCAAGAGGAAATCCGCGCGTGGTTCGGCGACTGGGAATTGGTTGAGCCAGGTCTGGTGCCCGTGCCGGAATGGCGACCTGATATGCCCGTTCCGGCCCGTAAAGACCAGACCTACTACGGTTACGTCGGTGGCGTCGCCGGCAAGAACTAGGAAGCGGCGGTAAAGGCGTCCCTGTGTTCGTGGGCCCACGCTTGGAAGCCGGCGGGCGGGCGCCTGAGGATATCGCTCACATCTTCGGTGAGGATGGCGTTGTGTCCGGCGCGGGCGAAGGCGGAGCCGACGATGATCATTTCCACCACGGAGGCGTCCATGCCGGACGCGCGCATTTGTTCGGCCGCCTCGTCGAGGTTCAGGTCAACGGTGGCAACGGGATGTCCAAGCGCGCGGGCCAGACAGGCGGCCTGGTCGGGGACGCTGAGCAGGTCTGGGCCGGTCAAGGTGTAGGTCTGTTCGATGTGGGCGGGGGAAAGCAGAGCCTCGACGGCGACAGCGGCCACGTCCCGTGGGTCGATGATTCCTTGGCGGCCATTGCCGGTCAGGTTGGGGATGGGTTTACCGGTCTTGATCGTGTCCGCCCACCACAGGGCATTGGAGGCGAAAGTGGTAGGGCGCAGCAGCGTCCAGGCCATGCCGCTCGTGCGGAGCGCTTGTTCCGCCTTCAGGTGCCATTCTCCGATGGTGTGGTCGCCGAACTTGGCGCCGGTTCCGATGGCGGACAGTCTCACCACCCTGGTCACGCCCGCCGACCTGGCCGCGTCGAGCATGGCCAGATCGTGGCGCGGCGTGGGCGCGTCGGGTGCGGTCAGCAGAAACACGGTCTGAATTGCGGCCACCGCCCGCTTGAGGGAAGCCGGGTCGTCGAAATCGGCCTGGACGATTTCTAGCCCTGGCGACGGGGGCACCTTGGCCGGCGTACGGGTCATGGCGCGGACGTGTTCGCCGCGTTCGGCCAGGATACGGAGCACCTGGCGGCCGATGGTGCCGGTGGCACCGGTGATCAGGATCATGTTGATGACTGTGTCCGCGCGGATGTCGAAGTAGCTAGGAAATTTCGGCACAGCTCATCCGGCTCGGCGGCCTCTATGGTGGGGGCATGCCCGGCGAGGAACGCGAAATCGCGGTTTCTGCCGCGCTCCGACCGTGGATTGCCGGCGTCAGGATCGCGGCAATCGGCGCGTACGACGGCGAGCGGACGATTATCGAACCGCCGGACCATGCCGCGGAGCTGGCCCTCCGCATTCTTCCTCATCAGCGCAGCGATCTGGTGGTCATGGGGCCGCGTACTCGCGCCCTTTACCACGTGGGTACGCCGGGCCCGTTTTGTGTACGGGCACGGATCGAACCTGGCCGGGCCCGACTGTTGCTGGGCCGGCCGGTGCACCGACTCCTCGACCGTGTCGTCTCGCTGAGCGATCTGTGGGGGGAAGCAGGTGGCCATCTGGCGCGTGCG
Source organism: uncultured Thermomonosporaceae bacterium (assembly GCA_937891035.1). Classification (GTDB taxonomy): domain Bacteria; phylum Actinomycetota; class Actinomycetes; order Streptosporangiales; family Streptosporangiaceae; genus CALAED01. The sequence goes on from CALAED010000664.1 coordinate 1,934, forward strand.
CTGTCCGAAGTCGGCTCCGATCCCGCCGCGATCGGTGCACAGCCGTTTCTCGAACGGCTGGAGGAGGCACTGATGAGTCGGTTGTCGGCCCAAAAGCCCGGCGACCGATTCCGCAGCGACCTTGTACGCCGGGCGGGACTGCTCCTGACCGCCGGCGCCGCCGGCACCGACCTGGTACCGGGGCAAGTACACGCGGTCGCGGCCCGGCTCAACGTGAGCGAACGACACCTGCGCAACCTGTTCTCCGAGGCCGTCGGCGTCTCACCCAAACACTTCGCCCGGCTCGACCGGCTACGTACCGTCCTCGCACACGCCGGCACTACGCACTGGGCACGACTTGCCACTCGCGCCGGCTATTACGATCAGTCGCACATGAACGCCGAGTTCCGCGGCATGATGGGAGTTCCCCCGAGCGCGTACGTCGCCGCCCGGCTCCCCGCCGCGAGCCCATGCCGCCCGCTGGCAGTGCCACCGGTGCGGTGAGCCTAGGCCCGGGCGACGCCGGTGGTGGTCAGGACTTCTCGGCCCTCGTCCCATCTCCAGGGGACGTCGTGGCCGGTCAGG
>CALAED010000665.1 GCA_937891035.1 uncultured Thermomonosporaceae bacterium
GATCGCCGGGGTGGACGAGGTCGGCAGGGGCGCGTGGGCGGGGCCCGTCGTGGTCGGCGTCGCCGTCACCGATCTCAGCCCGCCGCCGCGGCTGACCGGTCCAGGTGGCCGGCCGATCCCGCTGACCGACTCCAAACTGCTCACCGAGCGGCACCGCGCCGAGTTCGCCGCCGTGCTGCGGGGCTGGCTGGCCGGGTACGCGATCGACGCCGCGGGCCCGGAGGAGATCGACGACGTGGGGATGACAGAGGCGGTGCGCCGGGCGGCGGCCCGCGCCCTCGACGCGCTGCCGGACCGCCCCGACGTGGTGATCATCGACGGCAAGCACGACATGCTCGGCGGCGGCTGGGCGGTCCGGTGCGAGGTCAAGGCCGATCGGCGGTCGGTCTCGGTGGCGGCCGCGTCCGTGCTCGCCAAGGTGCACCGCGACCGGCTCATGGCCGAGCTTGACCGCGACCATCCGGCCTACGGATTCGCCGCCTCCGCCGGCTACCCGTCGCCGGAGCACCAGCGGGCCCTGCGCGAGTTCGGTCCCACGCCGCAGCACAGGCTGTCCTGGTCGTACCTCGACGATCTGCCGAGGTGGCGGCATCTGAAGAAACACCGCGACCCGCTCACCGGAGCCGGCCAGCTGGCCTTCGGGCTTTGACCGGCGAGGCTGGCCGGCGAACGGCGGGGTCGGCGAACGGGGGCCCGCGAATGGCTGGAGCGATACTTCGGGGCAATGGCAATGCACACCAAGGCGCGAGCCAAATAAGGGGGGTGGGCGGATGGCCAATGAGGGCGGCTGACACTAGCGTCAAATGACGGTGGAGGGTGCCCTCCTGGCAGTGCCTGCGCTATACACGCCATGATGCGACACTTCGGTAGATCCCGTTCCCGCCGCCGGGAAGGAGCCGCGGCGCGGGAGCTATTCGAGCGTGTCCGCTGGCGATATTTCCAGATCCAGCCGGGTGTGCGGCGGCTGAGCGCGTTGGTCGTCGTCGCCGTATCCGTCGCCGTCGCCGCCGTGGTCGGCTGGCCGATCGTCACCGCGCTCGTCTTCGCCGCCGTGCTCATCGCCGTGGTGGCGTTCACGCTGCGCTCGCCGGTTGGCATGGCCACCGTGGCCGTCGTGACCTGCTGGCTGGCCGCGTCCGTGCCGCTGGGCCGGCTTTTCCCAGACCAGGCCTACCAGTCGGTGTCCCTCGCGCTGCTCGCGCTGCCGGTCGCGTTCACGGCCTTCCGCCTCGGCGCCTACGCGCCGTGGCGGACGGCCCTGCTGGTGCTGGCCCTGGCCGGAATGGTCGCGATCGTCACGGCGCAGCAGGTGCCGATGCTGCACGTCGGGCCGGCCTGGTTGGCCGCGCTGATCGCGCTGGCCTATCGCTGGGACCAGGCGCGCCGGGTGGTGCCGGCCGAGGCGTACGACAGCGGCTGGGTCCAGGAGGAAGATCCACCGGCCGGCTACGAGGCGAAGGACGCGGTGGATCCGATGCATCCGACACTCCCGACAACCCCCGCGGGCTTGGTACCGCCGAGGAACCCCGGACACCCGGCGCGGCCCATCGACTCCATCGACCCGGCCGACCCGGCCGCCCCAGCGGACCCCGTGGATCCGGCGGCCGGCGCCGGGCGGGCCGCCGGGATTCCCGGTGTGCCGGCGGCGACCCAGGCGGCGTACGAACAACAGGTCTCGGGCGGCGGCCCGCGACAGCAGGCTCCGGAGGTCGCCGGCGTCCCGGAGATCTCCGTGCGCGACGTGCTCGCCGAGCTCGAGAGGATGATCGGGCTCGAGCCCGTGAAGCGGCAGGTGCGCTCGATCGCCGCCTCGATCGAGGCCGCCCACCTGCGGGCCGAGGCCGGGGTGCCAACGGAGAAGCCGATGCGGCATTTCGTCTTCATCGGCCCGTCCGGTACCGGCAAAACCACGGTGGCCCGCGTGCTCGCCAAGGTCTTCTACGCGTTTGGGCTGTTGCCCACAGCGAACGTCGTCGAGGCGCACCGTGCCGACTTGGTCGGGGAATACCTCGGCGCCACCGCCATCAAGACCAACCAGCTCGTCGACTCCGCCATCGGCGGCGTGCTGTTCATCGACGAGGCGTACGGCCTGATCAACGCCGCCGAGGGCCAGCCCGACCGGTTCGGCAACGAAGCTGTGCAGGCCATGCTGAAGCGGGCCGAGGACAACCGCGACGACCTGGTGATCATCCTGGCCGGTTACGAGCAGCAGATGGAGGACTTCCTTACCTCCAACCCAGGTCTCGCCTCCCGGTTCGGCACCCGGGTGCGGTTCCCCAGCTTCGAGCCGTCCGAGCTGCTGCGGATCGCGGACTACCACGCTCAGCTGCGCGGAGATCAGTTCGATGATGACGCGCGGGCGCTGCTGCGGGTCAGGTTCGACGAGGTGTGGCGCCGCGGCATCGTCGACGAACTGGGCAACGGCCGGTTCGTCCGATCCCTGGCCGAGGCGGCCGCGCGGGCCAGGGACGTGCGCGTCGTCGGCGCGGGCGCCGTACAGCCCACGCCCGATGAGCTGGTCACGGTGCGCGCGGAGGACGTCGACGTCGCGTTCGCCGAGGTGACCGAGCGCTATCGCGGGTACGCGGAGACCCCGACCCTGGAAGAGGCGCTCGCCTCGCTCGACGCCATGATCGGGCTCGAGCCGGTCAAGCGGCAGGTCCGTGAGATCACCGCGCAGTTGCAGGTGTCGCGGCTGCGGCGCAGCCAGGGTCTGGTCGCCCAGCCGCCGATGCGGCACTTCGTCTTCAGCGGCCCGCCGGGTACCGGCAAGACCACGGTGGCTCGGGTGCTCGGCAGGGTCTTTTCCGCCCTCGGCCTGCTCGCCCGCCCCGACGTGGTGGAGGCCCAGCGCGCCGACCTGGTGGGTGAGCACCTAGGCGCCACCGCCATCAAGACCGGCAAAGTGGTCGACAGCGCGCTGGGCGGTGTGCTGTTCATCGACGAGGCGTACGCGCTGTCGAACGCGGGATACTCCGGCGGCGACGCGTTCGGCGCCGAGGCGGTGCAGACGCTGCTGAAGCGGGCCGAGGACGACAGAGAACGGCTGGTCATCGTGCTGGCCGGCTATGAGGCCGAGATGGACCGCTTCCTGCACTCCAACCCCGGGCTCGCCTCGCGCTTCGACGTACGGGTCACCTTCCCCTCGTACGGGCCGGACGAGCTGCTCGCCATCGCCCAGTCGCTCGCCGGGCAGGCGGGCGACCGCTGGGAGGACAAGGCGCTCGACGATCTGGCCGGGCTCTTCCAGCGCATCTGTGGGGGCGGGCATGTCGACCAGCTGGGCAACGGCCGATTCGTCCGGTCGCTGTATGAGAAGGCGTGCGCGTCGCGCGACGTCCGGGTGGCCGCGCTCGGCGCGGCGGCGACCACCGCCGATCTGACCACACTCCGCTCCGACGACGTCCGCGCCGCCTACAAGGAGCTCGCCAGCCGCCTCCGCTGACCTGAAGTTCGTTGAGTTTTCGAGACGGCTGGACCGAAGCCTTTGGTCGCGGCGGTCGCATACGCGGCGCGTGCGGTCACACGACCGGCGCGATCGAGATGTCGATCGGTGCCGGCTCGGGCAGAATTCCGGGCGCCGGTGCCGGCGATTCTTTCAGTCTAGCCGAGCAATTTCGGCGAGTCTTATCGCATCGTGCTCTGTTTGGCGTGGGGGCGCCGCTCAGGCCACCGTGACGGCAACTGTTCCCGACAGATCAGTCAAGGCCCTGAGCCTATCCACGCCCATGGTGGCTGGGCATATACCGGTCGGCGACAGCGTCGCGTGGCCACGTCTTGTCAGTCGCCTGAGACCGCATTAGGACACGCATAAAGGTGGAGGTGCTCACGATCAACGGCGAGGCGCCGGATTTCCTGCGGTCCGCTCGCGATAATGCCTGCTCAGAGGCGCTCGTCCAGGTGGCGGGCGGCCCGCTTTGGCCGGCCCGCTGGCGGCCGGGGTACGCCGATCAAGGCCCTTGTCGCTGACCGGTGCGTATGCGAAGCTGAGTGGACTCCTCTATCGGGTTGCTAGGGGAAGGCCAAGGGGGTGGCCGCTCCCATCCTCGTGAGTGGATCACGCCGTTTTTCAATTCATTCGCGAGTTCCGTTCTATCTGGCACTATCTGTTCTGCACAACGCCGTAGACGTGATAGCCGCCCACTGACACCGGAGGTATTCCTATGACGACCGCGATGGCGACGGCGGGACGATTTCGCAGCGGTTTTACTACGCTTAATACGAATGGCCACAAGCTAGGGCTGCAAGTATTCCTGGTAATCGTGCTTGCGCATTGGGCCGAGCACATCACGCAGGCGATTCAGATCTGGGTGCTGGGGGAGCCGGTGCCCCAGGCGCGTGGCGTACTTGGTGAGGCGTTTCCCTGGCTGGTCAAGTCCGAGGCGTTGCACTACGGCTATGCGATCATCATGTTGGTCGCGTTCGTGGCGCTCCGCGGCGGATTCAGCGGTGCCTCCCGCACCTGGTGGAACATCGCCCTTGGCATCCAGGTTTGGCACCATTTCGAGCACCTGCTGTTGCTCATTCAGGCCCACTCCGGCTGGCACCTCGCC
>CALAED010000666.1 GCA_937891035.1 uncultured Thermomonosporaceae bacterium
CGCGGCGCCCACCAGCGCACCGACTTCCCCGCCCGCGACGACGAACGATTCCTGGCCAACTCGCTGATCCACCGCGAGGCCGACGGCACCACACGGGTGGAGTACCTGCCCGTGACCATCACCCGCTGGCCGCCGGCGGAACGCGTGTACGGGAGGTAACAGGGCATGGCCGACACCTACCCCGACGTCACCGCCGATACCGGCACCGACCTCGATACCGGCACCATCACGATGCGGGTGACCCGATACCGCCCTGAGGACGGCGAGCTGGAGCCCACCACGCAGGACTACCAGATCCCGCTGCGCAAGGACTGGGCCGTCCTGGACGGGCTGAACCACATCAAAGACCACATCGACGCCACCTTGTCCTACCGCTGGTCGTGCCGGATGGGCATCTGCGGCAGCTGCGGCATGCTCGTCAACGGCGAACCCAAGCTGACCTGCGAGGCGTTCCTCACCGACTACGCACCCGGGCCGGTGCGCGTCGAACCGCTCGCCAACTTCCCGGTGATCCGCGACCTCGTCGTCGAGATCGGCTCGTTCATGCGCAAGCTGCCCCAGGTCAAACCGTGGATCATCGACGAGGCGCCGCCGCCCGCCGGAGAGCACCGCCAAACCCCCGCCCAGGTCGCCGAATACCAGCAATACAGCATGTGCATCAACTGCATGCTGTGCTACTCGGCCTGCCCGATCGTCGGCCTCGACGAGCACTTCCTCGGCCCCGCCGCCATCGCCCTCGCCCAGCGCTACAACCTCGACTCCCGCGACCAGGGCGTGCTCGACCGGCTCGAAGTGCTGTCCACCGACGAGGGGATCTGGGGCTGCACGTTCGTGGGGGAGTGCACCACCGCCTGCCCCAAACACGTCGACCCCGCCGGCGCCATCCAGCGCTACAAGCTCAGCGCCGCCACCGAATCCCTCAAGGCGTTCGTGTTGCCCAAGAGCCGCCGCGCCCGCGCGACGAACGGCCCGGCCCCGGCCAAGGAAGGGGACACGCCATGACGGTCAAGGACGCGCCCGGCGGCTACACCGACTTCCACCCCCGCTGGTACCGGCGGCCCATGCCGGTGTTTTGGTGGGTGCGGCGCCGCTCCTACCTCGCCTTCGTCGCCCGCGAGCTCAGCAGCGTCTTCGTCGCCTGGTTCGTCGCCTTCCTGCTGTTGCTCATCCGCGCCGTCGGCCAGGGCGAGGCCGCCTACCAGCGTTACCTCGACTGGGCGGCCAACCCGTTCATCATCGCCGTCAACGTCGTCGCCCTCGGCTTTGTGGTCTTCCACGCCATCACCTGGTTCAACCTGGCGCCGCAGGCGATGGTCGTGCGGATGCGCGGCCAACGGGTCCCGCCCAGCATGATCGCCGGCGGCAACTACCTGGCCTGGCTGGTGGCGTCGGCGATCGTGATCTGGATCGTCTTGGCCTAGCGACGGGAAAAGGACGGGAAGGACACGCGAAAGACAGGAAAGGACAGGAGGAGCCGTGGCCAAGCAGCGAGCCGAACCGTTCCTGTGGTTGCTGTTCAGCGCGGGGGGAGTGGTCGCCGCCCTCCTCGTCCCGGCGCTGTTGCTGCTGTTCGGCGTGTTGTTCCCGCTCGGCTGGATCACACCGCCCGACCACGACCACCTGCGCGCCGTCGCGGCCTTCCCGCTCACCCGCCTGGTGTTGTTCGGCCTGTGCGTGCTGGCCCTCTTCCACTGGGCGCACCGCTTCCGCTACACCCTCTACGAGGGGCTCCAGCTCAAACACCTCCACCGGGTCATCGCCGTGTTGTGCTACGGCGGCGCCATCGCCGGGTCGGCCGCCGCGGCCTACCTGCTCACCGCCGGCCTGTAGGGGCGGGTCCCGGCGGCGAGGAACAGGCACCCGAGGTACAGGTCGGTCACGGCGACCTCGGTCAGGTTGGCGCGCATGGCGGCGTGGATGGCCTCCCACGGCCGGCGGGCGATCCATTCGTCCGTTCCGGCGAAGGGCCGCACCAGCGCCCGCGCCAGCCAGCCGGGCCGGCCCGCCGGCAGCATGGTGTCCAACACCACCCAGCGCCCGCCCGGGGCCAGCGCCGCGCACCCGGCGGTGACGACCTCGGCGCACTCGGGCACCAGCGACAACGCGTACGTCGACAAGATCGCGTTCACCCCGGCCGGGAACCGGAACCGGGCGGCATCGGCCTGGATCATGGTCACGTTGCGCCAGCCGCGGGCCCGGACGCGGCAACGGGCCCGGGCGAGCATCGCGTCGGTCACGTCCACGCCCGTGATCCGCCCCGCCGGGCCGACCGCCGCCTCGATGAGCGGGAAGTTCAACCCGGTGCCGCAGCCGATCTCGACGACGCTGTCGCCGGGGCGCAGCCGCAACGCCGCGACGGCCCGGCGGCGAAAGGCCGCCTGCCGCACCCCCAGCAGGTAGTAGAGCCGGTTGGTCAGGTCATAACGGGCGGCGCTGCCACGGTAGGTGGCGATGACGCGCTCGCGCGTTTGGTCCCGCTCGCTCATCGTGTCGTTTCGCGGCTACGGCCGGGGCGCCCCGGCGCCGATGGTCGTGTGAGAGATACCACGATCATGCCATTGCCGCACGTCGAAGGGGTGATCCGCCGCGCCCCCGACGCGGCCGGCCGGTGCTAGCCGCCGCGGTCCTCCCGCCCCGCTCGGCCCGCCACGGGCTCGGCGGGTACGGCGGGCTCGGCCGCCTGGGGGATGGCCGCGCCGATGCAGTCGAGGACGCGCTCGAGCCCGTACCGGAACTGCTCGTCGCGGCTCAAGTGCTGCTGGCGCGCCTCCATCGCGATCTTGGTGAACATCGGGTACTCCCCGCTGCCGATCAGCCGCTGGATGTAGGGGTAGCCGCGCGCCAGCCACTCCGGCTCGCTGAGCCCGCTGCGGCGGACCTCCTCGGCCCAGCTGACCTCCTCGCGGACGGCGCCCTCGACATAGCCGTTCACGATGGCCATGAGGCCGAGGTTCTCATCGATCGACACGTGGGCGTCGAGTACTCCCATCACCCGCTCGATCACCAGCAGCTGGTTGGGGCCGAGGCTGATGAGCGAGCGGTGCACGGTGGCGATCCACGGATGCCGCAGCCACATCGCCCGCGTCTCGTCGGCATAACGCGTCAGGTCGGCCCGCCAGTCGCCGGACGGCAGCCCCGCCAGGTCGAGCTCGCCCATCAGCCGGTCGGCCACGAGCATGATGAGGTCGTCACGGCTCGGCACGTACCGGTACAGCGACATCGCGCCCGCGCCGATCTCGGCGGCGATCCGCCGCATCGTGGCGGCCGCCAGCCCCTCGGCGTCGGCGATCCGAACCGCCGCCTCGGTGATCTGCGCGCGGCTGTAGGCCGGCTTCGGCCCGCGCGCCGGCCGCTCGGGCCGCATCCAGATGTTCACGTACTCGGCGCCGGTCACGGCCACACCCCCTACTTGCGTACATCGTACCCAGTCGCTTAGCCTTGCCGCCAATAGCGCGTACAGCGTACTCAGTGAGGGGGTCATGGTGGCGGATCCGATCGTGGTCGCCGACGGGCTGCACAAGTCCTTCGGCGACGTCCACGCGCTGCGGGGCCTGGACCTGAGCGTCCAGAAAGGAACGGTCTGCGGCGCGCTGGGCCCGAACGGCGCCGGCAAGACGACCGCGGTGCGCATCCTGGCGACCCTGTCCGATCCCGACGCCGGGCACGCACGCGTCGCCGGACACGACGTCGTCCGCGAGGCCGGCAAGGTGCGCGACAAGATCGGCCTGGCCGGCCAGTACGCCGCCGTGGACGAGATGCTCACCGGCCGCGGCAACCTGCGCATGTTCGGGCGCCTGTCCCACCTGCCGCGGCGCGAGGCGCACCGGCGCGCCGACGAACTGCTCGACCGCTTCGGCCTGGCCGACGCCGCCGACCGACCGGTCGCCGGCTACTCCGGCGGCATGCGCCGCCGCCTCGACCTGATCGCCAGCCTCCTCCCGCGCCCCGAGGTGCTCTTCCTCGACGAGCCGACCACCGGCCTGGACCCGCGCAGCCGCGGTGAGATCTGGGACAGCGTCCGCGAGCTGGTCGCCGACGGCACCACGGTGCTGCTCACCACGCAGAATCTGGACGAGGCCGACCGGCTGGCCGACGACATCGCCGTCATCGACCACGGACAGGTGATCGCCACCGGCACCCCCGACGAGCTGAAGGCCACGATCGGGGACCGCGTCGACGTCACCGTCGAAGACCCCGCCGCGCTGCCCGCGGCGGCGACCGTGCTGTCCGCCCTGGCCGGGACCGACGCCGCCACGACGGGCGCCGACCGGCTCACCGTCGCCCTGCCCCGCGGCGGTCTCCGGCTCGCCGGCATCGTGCGCGCGCTCGACCGCGCCGGGATCGCAGCGGCCGACGTCAGGCTGCGCCGCCCCACCCTCGATGAGGTGTTCCTGCGCCTGACCGACCAGGCGCGGCCCGACCAGGCGCAGGTTGTCCGATGACCCCGATGACCGCCCTCACCTCGCCGCTTGGCCGCCTGCGCTGGACGTTCACCGACGGGCTGACCCTGGTCGGCCGCGAGCTGGGACGGCTGCGCCGCCAGCCCGGGGAGATCGTCGCCATCTTGGTCTTCCCGGCCATCATGGTGGTGCTGTTCGGGTACGTGTTCGGCAGCGCGATCCAGGTGCCGGGCGGCGACTACCGCGAGTACCTCATGCCGGGCCTGTTCGCGATGGTGACCTTCACGGCCGTGCAGGGGGTCATGGCCCGGATCGCCGCCGACGCCGCCCGCGGCGTCATGGACCGATTCCGGTCCCTGCCGATGGCGCGGCAGGCGGTGCCGTTCGGGCAGACCGGCGCCGACGCGCTGGGCGGTGTGCTGCTGGCGGCCATCATGGCGGCGACGGGCCTGGCGGTGGGCTGGGCGCCGCACCGCGGCCTGGCCCGGGCGGCCGAGGCGTTCTTGCTGATGGCGGTGCTGCGGTACGCGCTGAGCTGGGTGGGCGTCTATGTGGGCCTGGTGGTGCGCAACGAGCGGCTCGTCAACCAGTTGGCGCCGCTGCTCTTGCCGGTCACGATGCTGTCCAACGCGTTCGTCCCGACCGGCGGCATGCCGGGGTGGCTGCGGGCGCCGGCCGACTGGAACCCGGTGAGCGCCATCACCGCGGCCTGCCGGGAGCTGTTCGGCAACCCGGGGACGCCCCCGGCGGACGCGGCCTGGCCGCTCGCGCATCCGGTGGCCGCCGTGCTGGCCTGGTCGGCCGCGCTGCTGGCGGTGTTCGTCCCGCTGTCGGTCCGCGCCTACACCCGCCGGGGCCGGTGAGATCCGGGCGCGTCAGGCCGCGCCGGGGCGCATGAGGAACACGTAATT
>CALAED010000667.1 GCA_937891035.1 uncultured Thermomonosporaceae bacterium
AGGCGGCCAAAAAGAAGGATGTCACCACGGCTCGCGTCGAGGCGGCCAAGAAGGAATCTGCCAAGCTGGCGTCGCACCCGCAGGCCGCACCAATCAAGATCCCGATTGGTGGCCGTACGCTGCTTCTCCAGGCGCCCAAGGTATCTCGAGAATTGCTGACCCAATTGTTCAAACCCATAATTGCCGACATCCCCATACTCGAACCTCTTGTGGCCGCGCTAGAAGATACCGTCGACAAGGCCGTCGAAGAACGGCTCAAGAAGGCCACGGAGCGAACTGTGGCCGAGGCGATGCGCGATCCGAGCCGTATAGCGGCTGTAGTACCGGCGGAAACCAACCGCGTGCTGGCGGAAACTCGGTCAGTTGTCACTCCGGAGCGGCTCGCGCAAGCGGACGAAGAGGTCGGCAGGTTCCAGCGGATAATGCAGGACGTCGGCAATTACCGATCTAGGATTGATAGAAAGGCGGCCAACAAGCTTATCGCGAACCTCTCCGACCGTAACGAGGAAGTTCGAATTATGGCGGTAAAGTGAACCGGCGTGAGGTGCGCAAAATTGCTCGACTCATGCGCTCGGGGAACCTCTCCTGGCATAAGTCCTGGCGCAGCAGTCATTGTACCTGCACCGAAACCACCTCAGTGCGGTGGTATGCCGCCGATGTCCTGACGAACTTGGACTCGAAGCACGTGACCCGCGATCTCAAAAAAGAAGCCGCTCAAGTCAAGGAACGTACTGAAAAAAGCCTCACCCGCACCACCGATCCTGGCTGGATCTGCCTTGGCACAACCGATCAAATCTGTAGCGGTGGCCTGGGCCTTTATCTCACGCACGCCGCAGGATGCTATCGGCGAATATAGCGCCAATACATCGCGCCTTACGGCAACGTTCATCGGTGTGGGGCTGGTTCGTTCGTCGGTCAAACCGTGCTTTGCGCCAGGGCGACCGGATTGCCCTCAGGGTCGACGACTTAGGCGACGCGTTCGCCCCAGGGCATGTCGTCCGGCTCGCGCAGCACGCGAACGCCGCGTGGGCGCAGCGTCTCGACGATGCCATCGACGTCGTCAACGTAGACGAACATCTCGAAGCGCGGGCGCTCGCCCGGCTCCATGCCGTATTGCTGACGCGGCCAGTCCGCGGAGACAACGGCGAGTTCGGCGGCCCCACGCCGCAGGCCGACGTACCCCGGCTCCCCGTCGGGCGGTAGCTGGACATGCCGCGTGAAGCCCAGCCCCTCGTAGAAGTCGGCACAGTCGCTCACGCGGGCGGCATAGATGACAGGGAAGGCGCGCTCGACCATGGGCAGAGGCTAGCGGACGCGCGCTCCCAACCCGTTGCGCGGGAGGAGCACAGCACTTTGATGTACTTCTAATTTGACAGCGGCCAAAATAGGGGGCCACACTTGAGTTCTGTTTCGATTGCCATCGAATCAGCGATCGTCCACATGCCTCATCGGGAGGGTTCAGATGTCTCGTGTCCAACTCGCGCTGCGGGTCGCCGATCTGCCGGCGTCGATCGCGTTCTACACCAAACTGTTCGGCACAGAGCCGGCCAAGATCCGCGACGGCTATGCCAACTTCGCCGTCGCCGAGCCGCCGCTCAAGCTGGTGCTGATCGAGGGCCAGGGCGACGAGCCGACCCGACTTGACCACCTGGGGGTGGAAGTCGAAGACTCTGCCCAGGTCACCGACGCCGCCAAGCGGCTCGCCGAGTCCGGCATGGTGACGCTGGAGGAAACCGACACCGCCTGCTGCTATGCCCTGCAAGACAAGGTCTGGGTGACCGGTCCCGGCAACGAGCCGTGGGAGGTGTACGTGGTCAAGGCCGACGCCGACACCCTCGCCAAGGCGGACGACTCCGCCTGCTGCACCCCCGGCACGGCAACCGGCACCGAAGATATGAGCGAGGACGACAAGGTCGCCGCCGGCTCGGGCTGCTGCTGAGCCGTGGCCCCAACCGCGTCCTGGCTGGGTGGGGCGGCGCGCTCCGTCTATGGTGAGCAGGCACTGATGTGGCTCGTACGTCGGTGCCGCTCCCTCGCGTCCGCCGTTCGTTGTCCGCCGTGTGTCGTCCGTCGTGTCGTGAGTGCGCCTACCGCTCCCGGACGGCGTAGGTCAGGTGCGTCACCCTGGGGGAGAGCTCCGCGCGGACCGGCTCCAGGGCCACGCGGCCCGCGTTCACGCCTTCGAACAGGCGGATTCCGGAGCCGAACAGCACGGGCGACAGCGTGATCGAGAACTCGTCGATCAGGCCGGCGTTCACGTAGTCCAGGATCGTCGCGCCGCCGCCGGCGATGCGGACGTCGCGGTCACCGGCGGCCTCCCGGGCCTGGTCGAGGGCGGACTCGATGCCGTCGTTGACGA
>CALAED010000668.1 GCA_937891035.1 uncultured Thermomonosporaceae bacterium
CCCGCCGTGGACGCCGGCGTCGCCGAGCTCGGCGTGCGTGACGCGCCGGCCGCTGACCGCCTCGACCACGTCCGGCCCCGTCAGGTACATCTGAGCGGTCTCGCGCACCATGAAGGTGAAGTCGGTCAGCGCGGGCGAGTAGGCCGCTCCCCCGGCGCAGGGTCCCATGACGACGCTGATCTGTGGGATGACCCCAGACGCCTGGACGTTGCGGTAGAAGATCCCGCCGTAGCCGTCGAGGGCCATGACGCCCTCCTGGATCCGCGCACCCCCGCTGTCGTTGAGGCCGATGAGCGGGGCCCCGTTCGCCAGCGCCATGTCCATCACCTTGTGGATCTTCGCGGCGTGGGCTTGGCCCAGCGATCCGCCGAAGATGGTGAAGTCTTGGGCGTAGACGAAGACGCGGCGACCGTAGATCGTGCCGGAACCCGCGACCACGCCGTCCGTCGCCGGACGATTCTCGCCGACCTTCATCCCATGCGCCTGATGCCGCCGGTACAGCTCGATCTCGATGAACGAGTCGTCGTCGAGGAGGAGTTCGAGCCGTTCTCGCGCCGTTTTTTTGCCGAGCCCGTGCTGCCGCTCCACCGCCTCGCGGCGGCCGGCTACCGTACGAGCGCGCAGTTCCTCACTCTGTTCACGTAAGCCCCGCATCGTCCGGGTCAGCTCGCGCGCCGACGCGTCATGGGACGGTTCGGCCACCGGTACGACCACGCCGCGGCCGCGATGCCCGCCGGCCCCATTGGTCCGTGGCATTGGAACCGGTACCAAGTGGATTTCCGAGGCGCTCACCGCCCCTCCCTCCCCGTTCGAGGTCATGTTCGTCTCGATCCATCCCTCGCTCGGTCATCAGATCCGTGCATCGAGGGCGACATCTGATGCCGGCGGGCGATCGGCCCGGTCACCTGGCGCCGCGCGGCGGCGAGTACGGCTTCCGCGCTCCGCTCGTTCTGCCGCCGGTCAGGCTCACCAACATCAGATCAACTCCATCGAACATGTGGCACGGTTCGGCGCCCAATTGGTTCAGGTCAGCATTGATCCGATGCCGATCGACGCGATTGCATCCTCATCCGCGCCCCGCGATCAGCGCATCTCCTGTATTGCGTCATGTTCATCGCCACGGATCGCTCTCGGATACCGCAATGCGTGAGAGGTTAACGCCCTATATCCGTGCGCATAATGACGGCTGAGGCCGTCGCCGTCGGCGATGCGCCCGCTACCGCGGTTCCCCTCACCGCGAGCGCACGGCACCGGCCGGAACGGTCTGCGATGGCAGCACTGGTTCACGCGACGCCGACGTGTGGATCACGATGGTCTCAGTGAGCTCGGGTGGACCGGGCGGAAAGGCGCAGGATGGCAAAGACCCCTATGCGCACGGCGGCCGCCACCCGCGTCACCCAGGAGAAGTGGACGGCCGTTCGTGCCGCCGTCAGCGACTGTGGTGAACGGTTCGCGGCTCTCATCGAGTCCACGCCCGATCCCTCGGTCCTGGCGACCGACCACTGGTCGGTCGCCGAGACCGCGGCGCACGTCACCGGCGTCGCGTGGAACTACACGGTCCTGGGCTCGGCCGCGACCGGACCGCTGCCCATTCCTGAAGTTCGACAGCACATGCGCACCGCCACCGTCGATAACCTGCGTACCGACCTCAACCCCGCGCAACTGCGCGCGTACCGGGAGCGCGACCCGGCGAGACTGGCCGACCGGCTGCGTTCCTCCATCGGCGAGATGCTTACCCACACCGCCGACGACGACCCGGGCGGAATCGTCGAATGGCTCGGCGGTTCGCGGCTTCCGCTCGCCGGCGTCTTCGCACACATGATGAACGAGCTGCACATCCATGGACGGGACATCGCCCGCGGCACCGGGGTGCCCTGGCGGATCCCGGACGACGAGGCCGGGCTGTTCATGGATCTCTTCGTCGTCGAGATCATCCGGAACGGCACCGGCGTCCTCCTGCACGACGATCGTCCGGTCCGTCGCGGCGGCATTGCGGTGGAATTCCGATCAGCCCACACCGTGCCGGTCACGATCGCCCTGGGGACCGGCGTGTTTCGCGCCGAGGAACCGTCCGGCCGGGCCGACGTGCGCATCCGCTTCCGCCCCGCCGCCCTGAACCTGATGCTGTTCCACAGAACAAGCGTGGTCCGCACGGCGCTGAGCGGCGCGGTGGTCGTCTCTGGGCGTCGGCCTTGGTTGCTCCCGGCCTTCCTGCGCAAGGTGCGGATGCCCTGACCGCGGTGCCGGTACGGTTCGACAGTCCTGACGTCGAGCCGTACCGGCACAGCGGGGTCGCGGCGAGCGCCGGAATCAGCCCCCGGATCTCACCGGTGAAGCCTTACTCCGGTCCCGCGGCATGTTGCGGCGCCGCAGGATCGGCACGGCCTCGGCCTGAAAGTCGACACCGCTGTCGAAGTCCTTGATCATCCCCTCGATGACCAGCAGCGACAGCAGCGGGAAGGCGAACTCAGGCGCCGGGAAAAGTCCGAAGCGGCGCTGCAGATCGAACAGCCGACCGGCGAACCGTGCCAGGTCGAACTGGCCGGACCTGGTTCCGGACGCCTCCTTGACGAGCTCGGACAGGGCGGTGCGGAAGCCCACCACATCACAGTCGTCGGCGATGTGCGCGGCGCTTTCGATGACGATCTGCGCGCAGGTCCAGCCGTCGCCCATCGCCATGTTGATGAAGAAGTCGGCGAACGAACGGCGCACCTCGTCCGGCAGCCGGATCACGAACCCCGCGTCGAGCATGACCAGGCCGCCGCGCTCGTCGAAGTACAGATTGCCGGGGTGCAGGTCGCAGTGCACAACGCCGTCGATGAACAACATCTCGTAGACCGCGGCCAGCACCGCCCGCACCACCTGGCGCCGTGAGTCGGCGTCGAGGTCATGGGGCTCGAAGCGCTTCAGATCGCCGATGTACTCCATCACCACGCTCTCGGGCGTACACAGCCCGGGCAGCGGCTCAGGGATGTGCACATTGTCGAACCCGGACAGGTTCGCCCGCAGCTCGGTCAGCGCCGCGGCCTCCGCGCGGAAGTCAAGCTGCCGCAGGATCGCCGAACCGACCTGCTCATGCATCACCTTGAACGGCATCTTTCGCAGCTTCGGGACGGCCCCGAGCGCACCCATCACGGCGCGCGTCAGCGCGAAATCCCGCTCCATCACCGTCTGGATGCCCGGGCGGCGCACCTTGACCGCGACCCGACGGCCGTCCCTTGTGGTCGCCTCGTGCACGGTTGCGATGCTGCCGCAGGCCACCGGCTCCCATGCGAACTCGCGGAACGGCCAGTGCGATCCGGCGTAGGCGGACCGGACCGCCCGCTGGACACGCCGCCTGCTCGGTGGCGGCGCCGAATCGGTCAGCCGACCCAGCGGTCCGGTCACCGCCGGCGGCAGCATGTCCCTGCGGGTGCTCACGAGCTGGCCGATCTTGATGTAGGACGGCCCAAGGCGGGTGAGCATCTTGACCCACTTCTCACCGTCGCTCAAGCCGCCGCCCCTTGTGCCGCGGCCACCTCGCCCCCGGCCGAGCAGGCGACCGGCAGCGGACGCGCCGAACAGCAGCCCGTAACCAAACACTGTGCAGCCCACTCTCGCGGCACGCAGCGCCAAGCCGGCCGGCCGCAGGGTGCGGCCCGTGATCTTCCTCAAGATCGCCCTCCCAATCGTGATCGGTCGCACTGCGGGCCCTCACAGGAGGATTTGGTCGCGCCAGTCCGCCGGGGCGTCGAGACGTCTGTAGGCGCCGGCATAAAACAGCAGCGCGTCCTCGCCGGATCCGTACCCGAGGGTGACGATCTCGCCCAGGAAGATCGAGTGATCCCCGCCTTCATAGACGGCGGCAAGGGAACACTCGAACCAGGCAAGCGCGTCCGGCAGCACCTGACAACCGGTGCGCGGACCGGTGATGCTGTCCACGGCGGCGAACTCGGCCCGGCCGCGGGGCCGATGGGGGTCGGCGAAGTGCCGGGCCACGCGCTCTTGCCGGTCGGACAGAACGGAGACGCCGAACGCGCGATGCCGCAGGATCGTCTCGTGCATCGCGGCGTTGCGCAGCACACAGATCAGGACCATGGGCGGATCCAGGGACACCGACGTGAACGAGTTCGCGGTCATGCCGCGCGGCTCGTCGCGGCCGGCGGTCACGATCGTGATCCCGGTGGCGAAGCGCCCGAAGACGCGCCGCAGTACCCGGGGGTCATAAGTGGTGCAGGCCGGGTTCCCGGCCGGCACGCCCTTGGCCGTCGCCATCTTCACTCAGCTCCTCGCCCAGGCCGGGACGGGGGCGGCCGCGGGCCGCACACCGCCCATGGTGTATCGGCTCAGGGCCCTGCGCAGCGATTCCGGCACGGGCGTGGGCCGGGTGTCGGTGTTCGGGCCGCGCATGCAGGCCACCCGCTGCCGGCCACGGGCGATCAAGTCCTCCAGCCCATCGCGCAGCCGCACGTAGTCGAACGCGAATTCGATCTGGGTCTGGGTGAGATCCTCTAACCGCATCCGGATCGACAGCTCGTCGAACGCGGTGATCTCGGCAAGGAACTCGCAGTCCACCTTGAGCGTGAACAGCTTCAAATCGCCCTGGATGTCGGCGACGACCTCCGGCGCGTGCTCCAGCAGGAACATCTCGCGGCACCGTCCCTGCCAGCGCAGATAGTTGACGTAGTAAACGTTCCCCACCAGGTTGGTCTCTTCGAAACCGACCAGGTGCCGGTACTCGTAATAGTTCTGCGTCCCGATCACTTTGACTCGCTCCCCTCGATGGCCGCCGAAATGCTGAACACCAGCGGCTCGGCCACGTTTTGCACGGTGGTGACGAATGACGCGATCCGTCGGTCGCCGCCGCGCAGCGCCGCCCACGGCCCGGACGCGCCGTCCACCATGTCCGCGGTCAGTGCCGGGCGGGCCCGCCCGGCCTTGCTCAGGCACTCCACGGCGCCCCACACACGGGTCGCGGCGACCGAGTAGTCCTCATCGCGCTCGGCGGCCAACGTCGCGGCCAGTGCCGCCCCATCGGCGCCGAGCAGGTCCGCCCATTCGGCCTTGGTGCGCGCCGTCACGACCTCGACATCACATTCCGCCGCGCGGCCGCCGGGCATGACCACTGAGAAAGTGATCCCGGCACGATGCGAGGACGACACCTGGAAGCCGTCGATCCACGGCATCCCGTCGGGACGGTGCCCGACCTCGGTCCGCCGGCCGAGTGCCCAGCCGACTGCACGGTCGGTTCGCCTGCGGCGGGCCGCGACGCTTGAGCTGTTCGCGCCGGAAGCGTCGGGGACCACGGTGTCTGGGATCACGACGGTGCGGAGCCCGGTGTCGCCCAGAACCGGTTCGACGTTGCGCTCAAGGTACGTGGTGAGCAGCGCCGGCAGCCACGGCCCAGTCCCGTCCTTCTTGCGCACCGCCCGCAGGGTCAGACCGTCCCAGCGCTCGACCAGGGCGCCGGCATCGTCGCGGACTTCGACGTCGTATATATAGGTGTCACCGTGGCGCGACCGCTCCGCCGCATACAAGATGACCTCCGCCGACGACCGCGCCACCGCCGGGTCGGCGAGCCACAGCCGGTCGATTGAGGCCGGCAGCAGCGTGGCGTCCGGTACGCAGCACTGGATCGAGTGCATCAGCGCGTCCCGGGTCCCGGGATCGGCCAACACGAGGTCGGCCGGGTGGAAGGGCCCGAACCAGTCGTCGCGCGCGGAGTTCGAGATCCGTGCGACGCACCCGCGCGCGGCCAGGGCGTGGTAACCCATCAGGCGCTGGAACCGGTCGCCCTGGAACAGCACCGGACCGTAAAGCTCGTCATCGGGGTCCAGTGGGATCGCGGGATCCGTATCCGCCACCACCAGGCGCCGCGTAGCGTCCGGCAGCGGCGAGTCGTAGCGCAGCGTCGCCCGGAAGTGGTCGGCTTGGAACCCGGTCTCGCTGGAGCGCAGCGCAGCGCGCACCATATCCGGGCCGTCGGCCAGGACCGCGACCCGCACCGTGGTCCGGCCGTCGACCGGGACGACGATGGGGCGCAGGAACTCCACGCCCTCCAGCATCGGCACGCCCACGCGGCCGGTCAGCGCCGCGGCGGCCTGTGCCATCGCCTCCATACCGAGCACCGCGGGGAACACCAGATCGCCGTCCAGGAGGTGGTCGCCGAGATAGAGGTCGTCGGCCGCCGACAGGTCGGCGTCGACCACCAGCTCCACGCCGGCGTAGTGAATACGCGGCCGCTCAAGGAACCGGCCAAGCGGCAGGTCGCGCTGCTCCAGCGTGAGCGTGTCCAGGCCCTCGGCACGGCCGGTCACAACCACCGTGCCCGGCGTCGCCGGGTCGGCGAGCAGGGCTTTGAGGATGGCGACGCCGTCGGCGACCGGGATCGGTGAGATCCCGTCGCGCATCAAGGCCTCCAGGACCCCGAGCTTGTCGCCCATCCCGGCCCCGGACCAGACCGACCACTCCAAGGCGATGCACCGGCACTCGGGGTTCTCCTCGGCGTAGCGGCGCGTCATCTCGGTCAGCCAGTCGTTGGCGGTGGCGTAGTCGCCCTCGCCGCGCAGGCCCGCCCGGCCGATGATGCTGCCGAAGGTGA
>CALAED010000669.1 GCA_937891035.1 uncultured Thermomonosporaceae bacterium
CGCCACCCGCCAGCAAAGCAATGGCGCCACCGGGCACTAACCGGACCCACCGGTCGAACGGAATTAACCGGACTAATCCGAATCAGGGAGCGGCACCCGCCATTCGACGACGGTGCCGCCCTTTTCATGTGGACCGACCATGCACGTGCCGCCCAGCGACTCGGCCCGCTCGGCCATGTTGCGCAGCCCGCCGCGCCGACCGCCCGGCCTGATGCCCACGCCGTCGTCCACGACCCGCATGAACAGGTCGTGCTGCGCCTCCACCGTGACAACCACCTTGGAGGCGGCGGCGTGCCTGGCGATGTTTGACAGCGTCTCGCCCAGCACCGCGAGCAGGTGCTCGCCCACGTAATCCGGTACGGCGGTATCGAGCAAACCCTCCATCGAGACCGTCGGCGGGAAGCCCAACGGCTCCTCCGCCGCCCGGACGACCGAGAGGACCTGCGAGCGAAGCCCGGCCAGATGCTGATTACCCGGAGGCGTCTGCAGGGCAAAGATCGTCGACCGGATCTGGCGGATCGTGTCGTCGAGATCGTCGATGGTGTGCTGGATCCGGCTGGCCACCTCGGGACGGGTCGTGAGCCTGGCCGCGCCGGACAGCGTGATGCCCGTGGCGAACAGCCGCTGGATCACCAGATCATGCAGATCCTTGGCGATGCGGTCGCGATCTTCGAGCATCGTCAGCCGTTCCGCGTCGGCCCGGCGCTCGGCCAGTTCGAGGACGATCCCCGCCTGCTCGCCGAAGGCCTGCAGCATCCGGCCGGCGGCGTCGGTGAACGGCGCCTGCCCCTCCGACATCGCGACGCCCAGCAGCCCATGGACGGAACCGCCGGCCCCCAGTGGGACGATGAGCGTGGGTCCGATCGGGGTCGTGCCGAGCGCCTTGGAGATCGCGGCGTCCTGGTGGGCGTTGTCGAGGGTGACCGGCTTGCCGTCGCGCAGCACCTGACCGGGCAGCGACCCCTGCACCGGCAACCGGATGCCGCGGATCACCTCCGTGTACGCCCCGTCGGCCGCCTCGACGACCAACGCCTCGCCGTCGTCGGCCGCCAGCGCCACCGCGGCGGTGTCCGCCTCGGTCATCTCCCTGGCCCGCCGGGCCACCAGGACGAACACCTCACCTCTGTCGACGCCCGACAGCAGGGCTCTGGTCACCTCCGACGACGCGTCCAGCCAGCGTTCCCTGCGGCGGACCTCGTCGTAGAGCCGGGCGTTCTCGATCGCCACGCCGGCGGCGGTGGCGAGCGCGGTGACAACGCTTTCGTCCTCCTCGTCGAACTCGGCGCCGCCCCGCTTCTCGGTGAGGTAAAGGTTGCCAAAAGCCTCTCCCCGCACCCTGATCGGCACGCCGAGAAAGGTCCGCATGGGCGGGTGGCCCGGCGGGAACCCGTACGATTCCGGATGCCGACCGATGTCGTTGAGGCGAAGCGGCTCCGGCTCTTTGATCAGCAGCCCCAGAATGCCGAGCCCGTGCGGCCAGTGTTCGATCCTGCGGATCTGCTCGTCGCTGAGGCCGACGGGGACGAACTCGATGAGGCTGTTGCCGCCCTCTCCGATCACGCCAAGGGCGCCATAGGTGGCGTCGACCAGCGTCGTCGCCGCCTCGACCATGCGGCGCAGCATCGTCGACAGGTCCAGGTCGGAGCCGATGGCCACCACGGCCTCGAGCAGGGCGTGTGTGCGGTCGCGGGTGGCCAGCACGGCCTCGAGGCGGGACTGTAGCTCCGCCAGCAGCTCATCCAACCGCATGTGCGGGAGCAGGGGCCTCTGCCCGCGCACGGTTGCCGCTGACAAGTCGTTGGGCACGGTCCCATTCTCCTCGGAACTCTCAGGCTGCCCGCCCATAATCACCCGCAAAAACGACGTTTTGAAGTGATCGAGGACCTCGAATGCATAGATACCCCCGATTTGTACTCAGCGTAGCCTCCGCAGATAGGACTCGGGGCCGCTGGGCCGGAAGCGCCTGATACGTGGCGTCGACGGCGCCGGCACGGGGCACCGGCGACCGCGGCCGTGAAAAACAGGCGACCGGCACGGGCCATCTGGGAGCGGGCCGCGCCCGGTGACCACCTTCAGCAGATGCGCGGCAGTTGTTCGCCGACGAGCATGCCGACAACCCGGGTCGCGCCGGCCAACGTATGCATGCGGACCCGGCCCGGCTCGGCCTGGACCGCCCTGCCGATCGGGCGGGCCTGGGCTCCGGCGGGGTGGGCGCGCATCGCGACCAGCACATCGAGCGCCGCGTCCGGCGCCACGAACGCCACAAGACAGCCCTCGCCGGCCACGTGCAGGGGATCGAGCCCCAGCAGGTCGCAGGCGGCCGCGACGGTCTCGGGCACCGGGATCGCCCCCTCGTCGAGCTCGACGCCCACCCCCGAGGCCTCGGCCAACTCGTTGAGGGCGCCGGCGAGGCCGCCTCTGGTGGGGTCGCGCAGCGCGTGCACGCTCGCGCCGCTCACCTCGATCATCGCGGCGACGAGATCGTGCAGCGGCCGGGTGTCCGACGCGATCTCCGCCTCGAACCCGAGACCTTCACGGACGCTGAGAATGGCCGTGCCGTGCAACCCGATCGGCCCGGAGATCAACACCACGTCCTCTGGCCGGGCGTTCGCGGCGGAGACCTGGGCGCAGCGCAGCCGGACGCCGAGACCGGTCGTCGTGACATAGATCCCGTCGGCCGCGCCCTTGCCGACGACCTTGGTGTCCCCGGACACGACGCGGACCCCGGCCGATCGGGCCGCGCGCGCCACCGAGGCGGTGATCGCGCGGAGCTCGTCGATCCCGAGGCCTTCTTCGATGATGTAGGACAGGCACATCGCGACCGGGCGGGCACCCCGCATGGCCAGGTTGTTCACGGTTCCGTTGACGGCAAGCTCCCCGATGTCGCCGCCGGGGAAGAAGCGCGGCGTGACCACGAAGGAGTCCGTGCTCACGATCACTTCCCCGTGTCCGCCGGCGACTTCGAGATCCACGATGGCCGCATCCTCCGTGGGCACCGCGGCCGCCCCGTCCTCCGCGAGCCCCAGCTCGGGCGCGATGACGCCGGCGAGCAGTTCGGCCATGAGCCGACCGCCTGAGCCGTGCCCGAGCAGCACGTTCTCGATCTCGCTCCGCGGCGGCGGGCAGATTGCGGTGAGGGGATCCATTGTCACCATCCCGCCCGGCGGGCGGCGGCGAGCGCCTCCACGCGGACCTCGATACCGCGAATCTCGGCCATGCCGTCAAGCATCAGGACCCGCCGCGCGTTGTGGACAGGGCCGCATGCCCTTCCAGCCGAGGACCAAAGTCCCTTGCCCGCCGATGCGTCAGGCGACGTGGACCACACGGACGACTCCTGGGACGAGACGGCACGGGTGAGACGTCGCGGCCACTCTCGCTCGCCTGGCGCGTCGAGCGGAGGCGGTGTCTTCACACTCCAAGCGGTGCGTTGCCCGCGCCGCTCACGGCGGCGGCGAAGGTCCGTCCGGCTGCTGGACCTCCGCCCGCATCGCGACGGCCCACCGCCGGCCTCATCGGTTACGGACCGTACGAGGGACCAAGGTCCCGGGCCCGGGAGCAGGATGGCTCTGCCGTTCCCGCCGCCCACGGCGTGCACTGAGGGTGACAGGAGAAATCCGGCGAGACCGGCCTGAGCGCCCTCCGAGCGAAGGGAGTGGACCCGGCGCCGCCGGGCGGGGAGGACACATGACCCAGCAGAGGTGGACCAGGACTCCGCGCGTCGTCGTCGGGGTGGACGACAGCCCGGCCGCACGGTGGGCACTGGCCTGGGCGATCGGCGAGGCTCGACTGCGCGACCTGCCGCTGCTGATGGTGCACGCGATCCCGCCGGCGGAGGCGGGCATCCGATCGGCCGGCATCCCGATGCCGGGCGACGTGGCCACGCTCCAGCGCGAGTGCGCGGTCGCACTGTGCGAGATGCTCGCCGACATGACCGTCCCGACGGATCTCGAGGTCATCACCGCGTGCCCGTACGGCTACCCGGCGGAGACCCTGACCCGGCTCACCCACGACGGCGATCTGCTGGTCATCGGCCGAAGCGGGCGCGGCAGGCTGTCCCGCATGCTGACCGGCTCGGTAGGCGGCTACTGCGCGCGCCACTCCCCCGCCACACTCGTCGTCGTCCCGGTTCCCTCCTTCACCACGCTCGAGGAGATCCTGGACGGCGCGCCGACGCGCCGGCGCTCCCGCACCGGGCGCGTGAGCCGTACGAAGCGCCGGCCCCGCCCCTTCCAACTCTTACGTTACGGAGCGCCTCAAGGCATCGGCGACGCCGAGTGGCGACCCCCGCCGCCCCGTCCTTGACGCGGACGTGGAAACATCGTGCGGTCGCCCTCGTCCGGTGCCAGGGGCTTTCTGTCTAATTGGCTTGAGGAGGCCGCGGCAGAGACGAATGTCTCGTAGCGGACGGGGCTGCACGGCCCAGGCCCCGGCCCTTTCGCACCCTTCGCGCGGGGGCGCCTCCCGACCAACCCGACAATGTGGACAGACCCGCGATCGGTGCAGGTCACTTCGCGGGGTAGGGTGCGGCCGAGCGGTGACGTCGGGATCGACGAGGAGAGTCATATGGCCACGCTCAAAATTGGGGTCGTCAAAGAGACGGCGCCGGGTGAGCGGCGGGTGGCGCTGACCCCGGACGCCGCGCGCCGGCTGCCGGACGCGGACGCGAGTTTTTCCGTACTGATCGAGACCGGCGCCGGGGCCGCCGCGCGATTCCCCGACCGCGCATACTCCGACGATGGCGCCGAGGTCGTCTCGGCCGCCGACCTGGCCGCACGGGCCGACATCGTCCTCGCCGTCGGGCCGCCTGAGGTGTCGAGCCTGCGGTCCGGCCAGACCGTCATCGGGACACTGTACGCGGCGAACAACCCTGATCTCGCCGACGCGCTGGCCGCCCGGGGCGTGACGGCCGTCGATTTCGCCGGCCTGCCGCGGACCTTGAGCGCGGCGCAGTCCATGGACGCCCTGACCTCACAGGACAACGTCGCCGGATACGCCGCCGCGGTGCTGGCCGCGCACTCCTATGAGGGCTTCTTCCCGTTGCTGGTCACCGCCGCCGGGACCATTCCCCCCGCCCGGGTGCTGGTGCTCGGTACCGGCGTGGCCGGGCTGCAGGCGATCGGGACGGCCCGCCGGCTGGGCGCGGTGGTCTCCGGGTACGACATCAGGCCGGAGGCGCGTGCCGAGGTCAACTCGCTCGGTGCCACCTTCCTCGAGCTCGGCGCGGTCACTTCGGGTTCGGGCGAGGGCGGGTACGCCAGAGCGCTGACCGAGGACGAGCAGCACGATCAGCAAAACGAGCTGGCCGATCACATCACCAAGCAAGACGTCGTCATCACCACCGCCCGGGTGCCGGGGCGCCGTCCGCCGCTGCTGGTCACCGGCGCGGCGCTCAAGGGGATGCGGCCGGGCTCCGTCGTCATCGACATCGCCGCGAGCGAGCATGGCGGCAACGTCGAGGGCTCACAACCGGGCGAGACGATCGTCACCGAAAGCGGCATAACGGTGATCGGCGCGAACAATCTGCCGACCACGATGCCGGGCGCCGCCTCGACGGCCTACTCCCGCAACATCATCGCCATGCTCCGGCATCTGGTGCGCGACGGGCGGGTCGTCATCGATCTCGACGACCCGATCCAGGCCGGCGTCGTCGTCACCCACGCGGGCGAGGTCGTCAGCCATGCGACCGGAAGCAGCACATGAGAAGGGCGAGTGAGTAGATGAGCCGCGAGCGAGCCCGCCGAGTGAGCGAAGTGGCCGGCGAGCCCCCGGGCGAGCCGTCCGCGCAGCGAACGAGAAGGGCGAGTGAGTAGATGAGCGCCGAGTTCCTGACCGATCTGAGCATCTTCGTGCTGAGCCTGCTGGTGGGCTTCGAGGTCATCAGCAAGGTGCCCACGACGCTGCACACGCCGCTGATGTCGGCGGCCAACGCCATCCACGGCATCGTGCTGTCGGGCGCGCTGATCATCGCCCTCACGGCCGATGACGCCACCGGTTATGTGATCGCCTTCGTGGCGGCGGCGTTCGCGGCGATGAACGTCGTCGGCGGCTACGTGGTGACCGACCGAATGCTCGACATGTTCCGGCCACCCGCTGAACGGAAGGAAAGTCAATGAACGCGCGCCAGGCAGGCTCGATCAGCGCTGTGCGGAGGCAGGGGCGATGAGCGCGTTCGACACCGTGATCAGGCTCGTCTACCTGGGCGCCGCCACCTGCTTCGTGCTCGGCCTGCATTTGATGAACTCGCCGGTCACCGCGCGGCGCGGGAACCTACTGTCGGCGGCCGGCATGATCACGGCGGTGGCCGCCACGTTCGCCGTGCTGGTGCACGCAGGCAGCGTACGGACCGTCGCCTGGGTCGTGCTCGCCGCGGGCGCCCTGGTCGGCGCCGGCGTCGGCCTGGTGACCGCGCGGCGGGTCCCGATGACGGCGATGCCTCAGCTGGTGAGCCTGTTCAACGCGGTGGGCGGCGGCGCGGCCGCGCTGGTCGCCGTCCACGACGTCGTCAGGGAGCACGGTACGGCGGAGATGTCCGCGCAGGTCTCGGTGCCGATCACATTGGACGTCGTGATCGGCGCGGTGAC
>CALAED010000670.1 GCA_937891035.1 uncultured Thermomonosporaceae bacterium
CCGACTGGTGCATCTACATCGACTCGCGCAAGGAGACGGTGCCCACGCCCGGCGGCGGCGGGCGCATGCGCACCCGCAACACGCTGGACCGCTTCGCCATCGACTTCGCGCTGTGCATGTACTGCGGGATCTGCATCGAGGTCTGCCCGTTCGACGCGCTGTTTTGGTCGCCGGAGTTCGAGTACGCCGAGTACGACATCGCCGAGTTGACCCACGAGCGCGACCGGCTGCGCGAGTGGATGTGGACGGTACCGCCACCTCAGGCGGCCGAGCGCGGCGCCGACACGCCGAAAGAAGTCACCGCCGCGCGGCGGGCGGCCGAAGGGTGACCGGCCGCCGGGGCCGGGGAGCGCCGTGACCGCGCAGGAGATCGTGTTCTTGCTGCTCGGAGTGGTCACGGTCGGGTCGGCGGTCCTCGTGGTCACGACGCGGCGGCTCGTGCACGCGGCGCTGTGGCTGGTGGTGTCGTTCGGCGCGCTGGCCGGCTCTTATCTGGTGCTGACCGCCGAGTTCGTGGCCTGGGCGCAGGTGTTGATCTACGTCGGCGCCGTGGTCGTGCTGTTGCTGTTCGGCGTCATGCTGACGGAGGCGCCGATCGGCCGTTCGGACGCGCTGGACTCGGGCAACCGGTGGGCGGCGCTGGCGATCGCGACGGCTACCGCGGGCGTGCTGGTCACGGTGGTGGTACGCGGATTCAAGGACGCCTACCTGCCGCCGCGGCCCGGCGGCGGCACGGCCGGCGTCATCGGCTCCAGCGTGTTCCGCGGCTGGGTGCTGCCGCTCGAGGTGCTTTCGCTGCTGCTACTCGCCACGCTGGTCGGCGCGATCGTGCTGTCCCGTACGGACGTCGTCCGGGAACCATCGGACGATCACGACGATCACGACGATCACGGTGACCCCGCCGACCACGGTGATCACGACGGGCAGGGGCGGGGGGACGCCTGATGCACGTTGTCTATCCGGCGGTCGTTGCGGCGCTGTTGTTCTCAATCGGGATCTACGGCGTATTGGCCCGGCGCAACGCGATCTTGGTGTTGATGTCGGTCGAGCTCATGCTGGGCGGCGTCAACCTCAACCTGGTCGTCTTCGACATTTGGCTGCGCGACCGGCTGCACGGTGGTCAGGCGCTCGCGCTGTTCACCATCGTGATCGCCGCCGCCGAGGTCGGGCTCGGCCTCGCCATCGCACTGCTGGTCTTCCGCACCAGCCGCACGATCGACGTGGACGCGCCGCGCGACCGCCGCGAAGATCGCGGACCTGCCGATGACGAGGACGGGTCCGCCGCGGCCGCGCCGGCCGCGGCCGGCGCCGAGGCCGAGCCGGGGGCACAATGATCACACTCGCCGCGGTGGCGATCGTGCTGCCGTTCCTTGGCGCGGTCGCCTGCGCGTCGCTCGGCGGCCGGCGCGGGGACGGGCCGGGGCCCGCAGCGGGCGGCGGCAGTGGCGGCAGTGGCGGCAGCGGCGGTGGCGCAGGAGGAGTTGGCGTCATCGGCGGAGGGACCGGCGGCCGCGTCGGCGTCGTCGCCATCGTCGCCATTACGTCCGTGGCCGCGTCCACGGCGCTCACGCTGATCGTCGCGCTGGACGTGTGGACGGAGCCAGGCGTGCGAACCGGCACGCTCGCCGTCGTACCCACCGGCTCGGTGCCGTTCGGAATCGGGCTGTACGTGGACGGCCTGTCCGCCGTCGTGTCGTTCATGGTGTGCTGCGTGGCCCTGGCGGTGCAGATCTATTCCGTCGCGTTCATGGCGGCCGACCCGCGTTACGCCTCCTATGCGGCGTTCGTCGCGCTGAGCACGGCGGCGATGCTGCTCGTCGTGCTCGCCGGCGACCTCATCGTGCTGTACGTCGGGTGGGAGCTCATGGGCCTGTGCTCGTGCTTCCTCATCGGCCATCGCCGGAGCGACGACGCGGCCGGGCGGGCGGCGGTCAGGACGTTCGCCCTCACGCGCGCCGCCGACGTCGCGTTCCTGTTCGGAATCATCGTGCTCGGACTCGGCGCCGGGACGTTCTCGGTCCGCGGCGTGCTGACGTACGACTACCCGCACGGCACCGCGCTCGCCGGCACCCTGCTGCTGGTAGCGGGGGTCGCGGTCAAAAGCGCGCAGTTCCCGGTGCACGCGTGGCTGCCGGAGACGATGCGCCTCCCGATACCGACCGCCGCGCTGCTCCAGACCGCGACGATGGTCGCCGGCGGTGTCTATGTCGTCGCCCGGCTCTTCCCCGCCTTCCTGCGGGCGCCTGCGACGCTCACCGTGCTCGGCGTGATCGCGGCGATCTCGATGCTCGGCGCGGCGCTGGCGGCCCTCGCCCAGGACGACCTCACCCGGGTGCTGGGGTACTCGACGATCAGCCAGGTCGCCTACGTGGCGGCCGGGCAGGCAGTAGGGGCGCGAGATGCCGCGATCTTCCATCTGCTCGCGCACGCGGCGGCCAAGGCGTCGTTGTTGCTGGCCGCCGGCTGTGTCATCACGGTGCTGGGCTCGGGCCTGCTTCACGGCATGGGCGGGTTGCGGCCCGCCATGCCCGTGATGTTCTGGTCGATGACCATCGGCTGGGCCGGGCTCGCCGGCGTCCCCGTCGCCGGCGGGTTCTTCAGCACCGAGGCGATCATCGCGGCCGCGCGGCCCGGAGGCGGACCGCCCAGCGGGATCGCGGCGTGGGCCGCCGTGCTCGTCTTTGGCGCGCTGCTGGTCACCGTCGCCGTGACAGGAGCGTACGCGGCCAGGGCGTGGCTGATGACGTTCTTCGGTGAGCGGCGCGCCACGCGGGCGGGTGGGGCGCGCTCGGTGCCGGCGCTCATGTCCCTGCCGGTCGCGGCGTTGGCGCTGCCCGCGCTGGCCCTCGGGTTCTGCGGGCTCGGCGTGCCAGGGCTACGGCCAGAGCCGGTCCCCACGATCTTGGAGGTGGTGATGGTGGCGGCCGGCGTCGGGACGGCCTTCGTGGTGTGGAACCGAGATCCGGCGCTGGACCCGGCGCGGCTGCTCGGCCGCCGGATCCGCGGGGTCCTCGCCCGCGGCTTTTTCCTGGAGGGTGCCGGCGATCGGGTGGCGGTTCATTCGCACGGTGCGATGCGCGCGCTGGCCGGGCCCGTCGCCGCCGCCGACGACCGGGGCGTGACCGCGGCGGTCGTCGGCTCGGGCCGGGCCCTGCGCCGGCTCGGCGGGCGGCTGCCGGTGCCGTGGGGCGGCAACGCGCAGGCGTACGTCACGGGCCTGCTCGCCGGAGTTGTCATCATCGCGCTCGCGGTGGTGGTGTTCGGGTGATCGTCGTACTGCTGGCCGTGCCGCTG
Source organism: uncultured Thermomonosporaceae bacterium (assembly GCA_937891035.1). Lineage (GTDB taxonomy): Bacteria > Actinomycetota > Actinomycetes > Streptosporangiales > Streptosporangiaceae > CALAED01. Next base: position 3,295 of record CALAED010000670.1, read on the forward strand.
GCCGGGGCGCTGCTGTTGCTCGTGCCGCCGGAGCGCTACGGCGTGCGCGGCGCCGAACGGGCGGAACGGGCTGTGCCGGCCCCGCCGGCCGGGCCGGCCGAAGGGGCGGAACGGGCCGGCGACAGCGTCAACAAGGTCGAACGGTACGTCCGCGTCGTCGGCGTGCTGGTCTCGGGACTTGCCCTGCTCGTCGCCGGGATCGTCGCTGCGGGCTTCGACTACGGGCACCCGCAGCGGATGGCGCAGGTCATCGACGTGCCATGGGCGCCGGCGATCGGGCTGCGCTTCCACGTCGGGGTGGACGGGGTGTCGCTGCCGCTGGTCGTCCTCACCGCGTTGCTGACCTTTCTGTGCCTGCTCCATCTGCTCTGTACGGACCGCGCCGAACGGCCGAGCGGCCGGGCGCTGGTCGGGCTCGTGCTGTTGCTCGAGACCGGGCTGCTTGGCACGTTCGTCGCCCTCGACCTGGTGCTCTTCTTCCTGTTCTTCGCGGCGGTCCTGGTCCCGATGTACTTCGTGATCGGGATCTGGGGCGCCGGACCCGGGCGAAGCGCGGCAGCGGAAAGGTTCATCCTCTCTATGGCGGTCGGCTCGGCCGCGTTGCTTGTCGGCCTGATGATCATCGCGACCGAGGGCGGCACATTCGACATGGTCGTGCTCGCCCGGCGGCACGGGGCCGGTCTGTCCCACGGGGCGCAGGTCGCCGCTTTTCTGCTGGTCGGGCTGGGCTTCGCGGTAACCGCGCCGATGTGGCCGCTGCATTCGTGGCTGTCCGGTGCGCACGCCGAGGCGCCGATCGCGGGGTCTGTGCTGCTGGCCGGCGTGCTGGTGAAGACGGGCACGTACGGCCTCATCCGCATCGCGCTGCCGATGGCGCCGGCCGGGGCGCGCACGTGGGCGCCCTGGCTTGGGCTGTTCGCGGTGGCCGGGATCGTCCACGGATCACTGGCCTGCCTGGCCCAGCGCGAGCTCAGGCGCATGTTCGCCTATTCGTCGGTTGGGCTCATGGGATTCGGGTTGCTCGGCGTCGCGACGCTGACCCCGGCCGGGGCGAACGCCGCGCTGTTCGGCAACATCGCGCACGGGCTGATCATCGGGCTGCTGTTCTTCCTCACCGGGGCGATCGAGCATCGGTACGGCACCGGCGACCTGGCCGCGGTCGGCACGGGCGGTGCGGGCGGTGCGGCCGGCGGCGGCATACCGCGGCGCCTGCCGCGACTGGGCGCGATCGTGACCTTCGCCTGCCTGGCCGGCTTGGGTCTGCCCGGCCTCGCCGGGTTCTGGGGGCAGATGCTGTCCCTGCTCGGTGCGTACCGGCCCGGCCCTGGGCTGCCGCGACCGGCGTTCGTCATCTTCATGGCGATCGGCGGCCTCGGCGTCGTACTGACGATGGTCGGTTTCCTGCGGCTGCTGGTCAGGCTCACCGCCGGCCCCGTCCCTGTAGCGGCGGCGGTGGCGACCGGCTCGGCCACTGATTCGGGAGAGCGGAGTCGGCCGGACGGCGCGGGCGGAGGCGATCTGCGGCCGTACGAATATGCCATATTCGTCCCGCTTGTCGCGTTGACGCTGGCCGTCGGACTGTGGCCCAAGGCGCTGCTCGATCTGACCGACGGCCCGGTACGCGCCCTGCTGGGAGGCGGCTGATCGTGATCCAAGACATCGACTACGCCGTGATCGCGCCGCCCCTCGTGGTGGCGGTGACCGGCGTCGTGGCCCTGCTGGCCGACGCGTTCGGGCTGCCGCGGCGGGCGGTCGGTTGGGTCGGCGGGGCCGGCTTGGCCGGCGGACTCGGCGCGGTCATCGCGCTCGCCGGCGGCGACGGGCGACCGCAGGGGACCTTCTGCCTGCCGCCCGGGCTGCGTGCCGGCGGCCCGCCGTCGTGCTCGTACGTCGCCGACGACTTCACGCTGCTGTTCCAAGGTCTGGTGCTGGCCGCCGCGCTGATCGTCGTCCTGCTGTCGCTTGGCGAGATCACCGGGTCGAGGCTGCCCGCGGGGGAGTACCACTTCCTGCTGCTGGTCGCGGTCACGGGCGCGCTGACGCTGGCCGCGGCGCGCGATCTGATCATGCTGGTGGTCGCACTGGAGACGCTGTCGCTGCCGGTCCTCGCGCTGGTGGCGCTGCGGCGGTACGACGGCGTGGCCGGGCAGGCGGCGCTGAAGCTGTTGCTCTTCTCCATCGTCGCGACCGCGGTGACCCTCTTCGGCGTCAGCCTGGTGTACGGGGTGACGGGCGCCATGCACCTCGACCGCGTCGCGGCGGCGCTGGCGCGTACGCCGGCCGACCTCGAACCGGTCGCCGCCGTGGGCGTCGTGTTCGTCTTGACGGGATTCGCGGTCAAGGTCGCCGCCGTGCCGTTCCACTTTTGGGCCCCGGACGTCTATCAGGGCGCGCCGCTGCCCGTCGCCGCGTTCCTGTCCGTCGTCTCCACGGCGGGCGGCTTCGCCGGTCTGACCATCGTGTTGGTCGTGGGCTTTCCCGCCTACGCCAGTACATGGGGAGTGGTGATCGGGGTGATGGCGGCGGCCACCATGACGCTGGGCAACCTCGTCGCACTGCGGCAGCGGCACGCCGTACGCCTGCTGGCGTGGTCGTCGATCGCGCAGTCTGGCTACCTGCTGGCCCCGCTGTCGGTCGGCGCGACCGACGTACGGCGGCTGCCCGAGGCGGTCGGCGCGGCCGTGGCGTACGTGGCGATCTACACGGTCATGAACATCGGCGCGTTCGGCGTCGTGACGGCGCTCGCCCGGCGCGGTTCGGCGCTGATCGACGAATATCGCGGCCTGGCCAGGACCGATCCGGCGACCGGCATGGCGCTGGCCTTCTTCCTCGCCTGTCTGGCGGGCCTCCCGCCCGGTGTGATGGGATTGTTCGCGAAGGTCGTGGTGATTCAGGCCACGGTTGCGGGCGGGATGATATGGCTGGCCATCGTGATCGCGGTGAACACGGTCATCGGCCTGTACTACTACCTGGCATGGGCGGCGCGGACGTTCGCACCCCCCGCCGCGGCCCCGGCGGCCCCGGCGGGCGTAGCGGGGTCGGCGGGCCGCCCGGCCACCGGCACGACGGTAGGCACGGGCAGGACGGAACCAGCTGTCGGCCTGGCCATCGCGACGACCCTGGTCGGCGCAGTGGTGCTGTCCGTACTGCCGCAACTCGTCCTTCACCTGCGCTTGCCCGTAGCGATCATCCCTGGTTAATCTGCACGATCACTGCTGGGGAACGTCTCTTCAGGTTCAAGCCGTTACCAACGGAGAGGGGTTCAGGGGAGGCAGAAGGCGTTGCGGTT
>CALAED010000671.1 GCA_937891035.1 uncultured Thermomonosporaceae bacterium
GATCGTCGTGGTCGTGCTCATCGTCTGCGTTCCCCCTGACTGTGCGGCCGCCGGCCCTCAGACCCGCCGGATCGTGCTGTGCTCTTCGGCGGACTGGTAAAGCTTGGCCGTCGCCTCGACGTTCTTGGCGTACTCGCCGAGCATCCGCTCGTGCGTGGCGAGGTCTTCGAACGCGAACTGGAGCGCGCCCGGGTAGGCAACCGCCGCCGCGGTGCCGGTCATGCTGAAGTCGCCGCCCTCGATCATCGCGTCGGTGTTGAGCCGGGTCCGCGCTTTTTCGATTTTGGGGACGAAGTCCCTGGTCAGCTCATCGGCGTGCTTTCTGATGCGGTCGGGGGTGAACCTGATCTCGCCGGGCATGCCCTCGTCTCCACTCGATCTCTTTGGTCGCGCACCTGCTGAGTGTTCGGGTGTGTCGTCGGCCCCTTACCGTAGCGCGTTTGTCATCGGCCGCGGCACAGGGTAATCTTCAGGGGTTGCAGTCGCAGTTCCCGTACGTTTTATTGTTTGTGAAGCGCTCGCGGAAGCTTGTCTGACAGCGGGCGTTTTCTCATTTCTCTGGCCAAGTTCGGCAGAGGTGAGCAAGGGTCCGCCACGCAGCCCCGATCGTCGAGGTGGCGAGCGGGAAGGCTCCCTTGAAGGAGAAGAGAGTGTCTGAAGGCACCGTGAAGTGGTTCAACGCCGAAAAGGGCTTCGGTTTCATCGCGCCGGACGGCGGCGGCCCGGACGTATTCGTCCACTACTCGGCGATCCAAAGCAACGGCTACCGCAGCCTGGAGGAGGACCAGCGCGTGTCCTTCACGGTCACGCAGGGCCCCAAGGGCCCGCAGGCCGACCAGGTCGCGCCGCTCTAACGCTCCGTAAGGCCCGCCGGGTCTGTCAGCCCCGCCGGGTCCATCGGTCGTGATATGGGCCGGTGCCATGTATATCGCTACATGGCACCGGCCCATAGTCTTTGTTCTGGTATGGGAGGGGACGGGCAGGTCGGGCCACCGGCCGAGGTCGAGCCGGCCGAGCCCGGTCCGCGAGGTGACGCCCAGCCCGGCGACGTCGCGGTAGGGCGTCAAGCGTCAGGGCGCCAGCGCCTTGAGGGTGCGCTCGCCGCCCGGGTCGCCGGCGGTCGCCGGGACGATCGCGATCTCGTCGAGCCCGGCAGCGGCGTAGTCGGCGATGCGGGCCCGCACGGTCTCGGCCGGGCCGGCGAGGCCCACCTTGCTCGCCGCCTCCAGCGGCAGCGCGGTGAGCAGCTCTTTGGCGTCGGCGCCCGCCGCCGCCAGCTCGACGGCCTTGCCGAACCCGGCGGCGGTGAACATCTCGCCGTATCCGGCGACCTCCAGGTAGCCGACCAGGCTCCACATGATCTGCGCGTACGAATCCGGATCAGGGTCGACGGCCGCTGGGATCCAGGCGGCCAGCCGGGGCGCAGGCCGGCCCGCCCGCCGCGCCGCCGCGTCCAACTTCGTCCGGAACTCGGCGGCCAACTCGGGGGAGACGAGGTCGAGCACCATCCGGTCCGCGTGCTCGGCCGCCACGGCGATGGCCCGGTCGCCGAATGCCGCGATCGTCATCGTCCCGCCGGGCGGCGCGCTCGGCGCCGCCAGCCGCAGCGCGTAGTGCGCCGACAGGATCTCACCGTCGAGATCGGCTCGCTCGCCGTCGAGCATGGTGCGTACCGCCCGCGCGCTCTCGCCAAGCGCGGTCACCGCCCGGCGGCGGGACCGGCCGTGCATACGCTCCACGACGCGGACGCTCGACGTGCCGAGCGCCACCCCCACCGGCCGGCGGACGAGGGTGGCGAGCGAGCCCGTGGCCCGCGCGATAGTGGTCGGATCGCGGACCGTCACCGGGATCGGCCCGACGGTCATCGCGATCTGGTCGGTGGCCAGCCCGATCGCGGTGGCGAGCGAGAACGCGTCCCACACGAACCCCTCGCCGACCCACAGCTCGCGATAACCAAACCGATCAGCGAGTGACGCGGTGTGCAAGTCCTCTTCCGCGGGGCGTTCTGGCCGGCCGGCGACAACAACGCTGAGTTCCATGAGATCCTTTTCTACCACCTGCCCGGTTCACGCCCGGGAGCGAAGGTCGTCGAGGTGGGCGGCCGCCTGGGTGCGGAAGAGCCCGGCGTAGACGCCGTCGGCCATCATCAGCTCGTCGTGATGCCCAGTCTCGGTGATCCTGCCCCGCTTGAGACATAGATCCGGTCGGCGGAGCGGACGTCGCCGACGTGCCCGGCGGTGTCCGGGTCTTCGAATTCCATCAGCTCGGTCTCTCGGTGGTCACGGTGAGGGACGCCATGGCGTCGCGTTCGATGCCGAACCGGTGCACAGCACACCATTGACAAATGCCGGCGCCATGACGATAAGGGCGGATATTCCGGCGGCGGAAATATCGGGCCGGGTCCGCGCTCGCCGGCGCCGGAACCGATCAGGCCGGCCGCCGCTCGGTGCCCGCCGAGCGGCATGCCGGCAAGGCTGATCGCCTATGCCACCTGCGGCATCATGGTGATCAGCACCCGTCGCCCGTCCGTTCGCCAGGCCAACGTGGCTCAAGAAGACCACCAATTGCTACATCTCGGGGAATCGCCGCCGCCATCGGTCGCTTCCCATTGTTTTTCCCCTTTTCTACGGGTCCGCTTAGGTCCGCGCGCCACCCCGATCCGGTGGCAGTGTGGTATGTCCGGCGGTGGATAAAGAGCGGGCGCGAATTTGTCTGTCCTTGGACAAGGTGAGCGGCCGGCGAGAAAGTTCCCATGGCATGGTGCGGTGCATGAGTTCCCGGATCAGGCACGTACGAGAGCTGCCATGACCGAGGTCGAATCGCCGGTACGGGCCAGGCTTTGCCGGGCGGGCGGGACGACGATCGGTTTTGCCGGAATGGCCACGCCAGCGCGGCTGAAAGTCGAAACGGTGTGTTCCTGCGGCGGCCGCCACCCGGTCCCGGCCGGCGCGGTGGCGGCCGTCGGGCTGTTCACCGCGCCCGGGCGGCTCGCCCAGACGTGGGCGGACCCGGTCGCCGGCACGCTCGGCAGGGGAGCCCTGTCCCAGCCGCGACTGTTCTACTCGATCACTCAGGGCGCCGGCTCGGCCGACCGCGTCGTGCGCTTTTCGACCGATCTCGACGACCTGACCGGCGGCCGGCCAGCCGTCTGGCCCGCCGTCGTCGCCGCCACGCTCACAGGGCAGCCGCTGCCCATGCCGCTCACGCCGTACGAGGGAATCTTCCAACTGGCGTGCGGCACCACGCTGAGCACGTCAGGCGCTCGGGAGCGGTTGAGCCTGCACGAACTCGACCTCGCCGAACTGGTCGATCATGCCTCCCGGCTACTCGGCCGCCCCGCCGACCCGCGTGAGCTGATCCGCCGGGCGCTGCGGCATGCCGTCGTCGACGTTCTCGACAGCGCGGGGGCCGCCGACGGGCTGATCGGCGATGGCGGCGGGCTCGGCGCGGCGGCGCTGGGCACGTCAGCTTCGGCGCGGCTGCGGGGGCTCCATGTGCATGTGGACGTTCCGGTGCTGAGCCGCCGCCGCGAGCGGTTGCCGACGGACACGATCATCCTCGACGGCACGGCGCACTGGCGGCGCACCTGCGACGGCCCGCAGTACGGCTTCCCGCACGACACCGACCCCTGGCCGCCCGCCGCAGGCCTGCTCACCGCGGCGGGGCTTCCGGCCCTTCCGCTGCTCAGCGGGGCCGGTCTGGTCGCGATGCTGGCCGGCGCGCCGCCGAAGGCAGGGTGGCTGCGGACCGGTTGGCTGCAGCTGACGACGGCGTCGCCGTTCCCCGTGCTGTTCGGCAAGCCCGGGTGGCGGGCCTGGCATCCGCCCCGCGCCGCCGATCCGCCGGCGCCCGAGCACGGGGCTCACGATGATCACGATGATCACGCTGGACCCGGCGCGACCCGTCCCGGCGCGTGGATCTCGGCAGCGGCCGGGCCGGCCGGCGCCGCCGTCACCTCGGGGCTTACGACGAGTCATTTGATTCCCATCGGGGACGATCCCGCCGACGTGGTGCCCGGGGCCGCGGCCGTCCAGGCCGTCATCGAGGGCATCGAACGCGTGCCGCCGCCGGCTC
>CALAED010000672.1 GCA_937891035.1 uncultured Thermomonosporaceae bacterium
AAGCAGGGCGGCGGTCGGGTCACCGCGATAGTCGGTGCCGAGCTTGTCGACCTCGTCGAGCAGCACGACGGGGTTCATCGTGCCCGCCTCGCGGATGGCCCGGACGATCCGGCCCGGCAGCGCACCGACGTAGGTGCGCCGGTGCCCGCGAATCTCCGCCTCGTCGCGGACGCCGCCCAGCGCGACGCGAGCGAACTTCCTGCCCATCGCGCGGGCGACCGACTCGCCGAGCGAGGTCTTGCCAACGCCGGGCGGTCCGGTCAGCGCGAGGACGGCCCCCGACCGGCGGCCGCCCACGACCCCGAGGCCGCGGTCGGCGCGCCGCTTGCGCACGGCGAGGTATTCGATGATCCGTTCCTTGACGTCGTCGAGGCCGGCGTGGTCGGCGTCGAGGATCTCGCGCGCGCCCTTGATGTCATAGGCGTCCTCGGTCCGTTCGTTCCAGGGGACGTCGAGGATGGTGTCCAGCCAGGTGCGGATCCAGCCGCTCTCCGGCGAGGAGTCGCCGGCGCGTTCGAGCTTGTCGACCTCCTTGAGGGCGGCCTCGCGCACCTTCTCCGGCAGGTCGGCGGCCTCGATCCGGCTGCGGTGGTCGTCGTTGCCGTCCTCCGCGCCCGCGCCGGTCACCTCGGCCAGCTCCTTGCGCACGGCGGCCAGTTGCTGGCGGAGCAGGAACTCGCGCTGCTTTTTGTCCAAGCCCTCCTGGACGTCCTTGCGGATCGACTCGGCGACGTCCAGCTCGGCGAGGTGGTCGCGGGCCCAGCCGACCGCGAGGTCGAGTCGTTCGACGACGTCGACGGTCTTGAGCAGCTGGACCTTCTGCTCGGTGCTGATGTAGGGGGCGTAGCCGGCATTGTCGGCCAGCTCGGACGGATCGTCGATCTGCTGCACGATGTCGACGACCTGCCAGGCGCCGCGCTTTTGCAGGATGGCGCTGACCAGGCCCTTGTACTCCTTGGCGAGTTCGGTCGCGCGCGGCTCGGCGGGCGGGACGTCGATGGTGTCGCCGTCCACCCACAGCGCCGTCCCCGGCCCGCTGGTCCCGGTGCCGATGCGCACGCGGGCGCGGCCGCGGACGACGATGCCCGGCTCGCCGCTGGGCAGCCGGCCCTCCTGCTCGATCGTCCCGAGTGTGCCGACCGCCGCGTACTGCCCATCGAGGCGGGGCACCAGCAGAACTCGCGGCTTCACCGTTGAGCGGATGCCCGGCCCGCGCACCCGGTCGGCGGCCCGCGCGGCCTCGACGGCGGCGCGCACGTCACCGTCGGACAGGTCCAGCGGGACGACCATGCCCGGCAGGACGACGTCGTCGTCGAGTGGCAGCACCGGCAGCTTCAAGGTCTCGCTCATGCTCAGGCTCCATCCCTGGGGACTCGGCGAAAATTGAGTCACTCACACTCAAGAAATCGCAGCCCGATTTTGTTTCCGCCACAACGTTCGCCCTGAGCGATCACCGCGTACTTCCTTGACCTGGGTTTACCCGGCCATCGAGATTGGGTACTCACAGTCACGAACTGATGACGAAAAGTAATAGCCGATCTTCGGTCTCGGTAAGGGTTCGGGCTGTTTTCCCAAGCGGCGGGGAGGGGCGATGGCATGGCCGCAGGCGACAGGGGTGGCGCGCCGGCCCGCCGTGGGACATGCCGGCTTCGGCTTCGGCTGCGGCCCGTTCGGCCGAGGGCGTTCGCCGGCGGGCGGGTTCCGGCGACACACCTCGGGTCCTCGGCCGTGCCCGGCCGACGCGCCGATTTGACCGGGCGACGGAGCCGTCCGCCCCCACGGCTTCGCCGCCCCTCATCGCCAGGCCGGTGGCGCTTTCGGGTGGCGCCGCCGGCCTGGCTCGGGGACACCGGCCACATCTGCCTAGCCCACCGTGACCGCCGGCCCCATCCCAACCGCGTGGAAAGGAGGTGGCGCGGCCACGAACGAATCCGTTCGCCCATGATCGGCGACTGGCGAAGAGCCAGGTCAAGCACAGATTCTGACCAGATCAGAAACTGACCGTTGCGTGCACCGGTCCGTGGTCGGCGGCTTCCACCACGGACCGGTGCCTTGCCGTCAAAGGTCACGCGTCCAGATCTGCTCGACCAGATCATGGCCGAAGCTATGGTGCTCGCCGTGCTCGGCCAGCCGGAAGCCGGCTCGTTCGTAGACCCTCCTGGCGTCGACCAGCACGTCGTTGGTCCAGAGCATGATCGACTTGTAGCCGGCGAGGCGGGCGAAGCTCAGGCACTCGTCGACCAGGCGGGTGCCGATGCCCATCCCGCGGCAGGACGGCTCGACGAGCAGCAGGCGCAACTGCGCCGTCGCGTCGTCCCTGCGCACACAGAACACACACCCGACCGGTTCGCCGGCGACCTCGGCGATCCAGGCGTTCTCCCGGCGTGCATCATGCTTGTCGATATAGTCGGCGACCACGCGGGCCACGAGCGCCTCGAAGGTCGCGTCCCAGCCGTACTCCGTTGCGTAGCGCACGCCGTGCCGGTGCACGATCCAGCCGAAGTCGCCACGACGCAACGGGCGCAGCACATACGACCGGGGTCGCCGCGCCCCGGCCAAGATCTCCTCGATCGTGTCCATCGCCGCCACGAGGCGGCGCCGCCGCTCGCCGTTCAGCGGCTGGAGCAGCCTGTGCACCTCGGCGGCCGAACGCTCGTCGAGCACGTCGTAGGCGGCCCGGCCCGCGGCGGTGAGCCGGATCTCCTGCCGGCGGCCGTCCGCCGCCGACCGCGCCCGGGTGATCAGCCCGTCCGTCTCGAACCTGGCGAGCAGCCGGCTCAGATAGCCGGCGTCGATGCCGAGGTCGCGACGCAGCGCGGTGACTTCTGTCGCCTCTCGCTGCGCCAGTTCGAAAATCACCCTGGCCTCGGTCAAGGAGTAGGGCGAGTCAAGCAGACCCTCGCTGAGCACGCCGATGACGCTGGTGTAGAAGCGGTTGAACGCGCGCACGCGGGCGATGAGGTCTTTCATTGCCGTCCTCAAAGATTCCTTTGACTCAGTCAAACATATGCTCTCATCAGGCCGGAAATCCAGAGCGTCGCGGCAGCGCCCGGGATCGCAGGGCCTTGAGAAAACTTCGCGCGGCCACAACAGGTCGTTTCTATTGACGTGATGGAACGTTCCAGGAAACTTGGTCTCAGGCCTCCTGAGGGCTCGTGACGTGACCACGACGACTGGCCGCCGGCCCGCGACGGCGGCGGGCTGGGGGTGCGGATGAGGATTGGCCTCGCCGGAGCAGGGCGGATCGGTGCACGGCACGCCGGCGCGCTGCGCGACTCGCCGCAGGTCGAATCACTTGTCATCGCCGACGCCGATCCGTCCCGGGCCCGGGAGGTCGCTGACCGGCTCGGCGGCGTGGCGACCGTGGATTCCGTGGACGGCCTGTTCGCCGCCGGCCTCGACGCCCTCGTGGTGACCGCGGCCACCGACGCCCACGCTGATCTGGTCAAACGCGGCGTGGCCGCACGAATTCCCGTTTTTTGTGAGAAGCCGATCGCGCCGGACGTCTCGGGCACGATCGAGGTGATGGAGACCGTGCGTGCCGCCGGCGTCGCCGTCCAGGTCGGCTTCCAGCGCCGGTTCGACGCGGGTCACAACGCCGTGCGCGACGCGGTCGCGTCCGGGCGGCTCGGCTGGCTGCACACCATCCGGTCCTGCACGCTTGACCCCGCGCCCCCGCCGAGGGAGTACCTGCCCAACTCGGGCGGCCTGTTCCGCGACTGCGTGATCCACGATATCGACGCCGTCCGCTTCGTCACCGGCCGCGACGTCGTCCAAGTCGTCGCCGTCGGCGCGAACCGCGGCGACGACATCTTCCGCGAGTGCGCCGACGTCGACACCGGCAGCGGCGTGCTGACCCTGGACGACGGCACCATCGCGGTCGCGTCGGCGACCAGGTACAACGCGGCCGGCTATGACGTTCGGCTCGAGGCGCTGGGCGCCAAGGACAGCATCGTCGCCGGGCTCGACGACAGGACGCCGCTGACCAGGGCCGCCGACGGGCGCGCGCCCGCGTTGCCCTACAGCGGCTTCATCGACCGTTTCGCCGCCGCCTACGACGCCGAGCTCCAGGCGTTTCTCGAGCTGGTGGCGGGCGGCGGCGACAATCGCTGCCCGCCAGAAGACGCGCTTGAGGCGTGCTACGCCGCCGAGGCATGCGAGCTTTCGCGACGGCTCGGCCGCGCCGTCCATATCGACGAGGTGAAGAAGGCCGGATGATCTCCCCCGCCCCCGCCCTACGTGCCCATCCGCCCGGCTCCCGCGGGGTCGCGGGCGCGCCCATCTCGTGGGGCGTGTGCGAGGTGCCCGGGTGG
>CALAED010000673.1 GCA_937891035.1 uncultured Thermomonosporaceae bacterium
CACGAGCACGGCGCCACCGATGCCGCCGATGCCGCCGGTGCCGTCTCGATGCCGCCAATACCGCTTCGACCTCACGAATCATCCCCCGTTGCTGGGCAAATACCGACCTTGCCAGTTTGCACGTTGGTGACCGTACGTCAAACCGGCCATGGGCGCCGGTCATCTCCAGCAACGAATCTAAAAGTGCTGTTCGGGCCCGTTTTGCCGGGGCGGCGGCGAGCACGGAGCGCCGGCTGGTGCGGCCGCCCGGCCGGATGCCGCGGCGCGGGCGGCGCCTCGTCGACGTCGCCGATTTCGCTTGGCGTATGTCGCTGGACGATCAGGCCCAGGCGATCATACGCAGGGGATCTTCGAGCATCGCACCGATGTCCCGAAGTGCCGCCGAGCCGAGTTCACCGTCGATGACGCGATGATCGAATGACAGGGCCAAGGTGGTCACCTTGCGCACCTTTATCTCGCCTTCGTGCACCCATGGCATGTCCCTGATCTGGCCGAAGGCGAGGATGGCCACCTCGCCGGGGGTCAGGATCGGGGTGCCGGTGTCGACGCCGAAGACGCCGACATTGGTGATCGTGATCGTGCCGCCGGACAGGTCGGCGGGCTGTGCCTTGCCCGCCCGGGCGATCTCGGTCAGCCGCTGCAGCTCCGTGGCGAGTTCGACCAGTGACAGTGCGTGCGCGTCCTTGACGTTCGGCACGATCAGGCCCCGGTCGGTGGCCGCCGCGATGCCCAGGTTCACGTAGTGCTTGACGACGATCTCCTCGGCCGGCTCGTCCCACGAGGCGTTGATCATCGGGTACCGGCGTACCGCCGTCAGCAAAGCGCGCGCGACCAAGAGCAACGGCGACACCTTGACGTCGGCGAAGTCCGCCAGCGATCGCAGCCGCCGCACGGCCGCCATCATGTCGGTGACGTCGACCTGGAGGAACTCGGTGACGTGCGGCGCGGTGAAAGCCGACCGCACCATGGCGGCGGCGGTGTGCTTGCGCACCCCCTTGACCGCGACCCGCTCCTCGCCGCCGGGCCGCCACGCGACCGGCCGTACCGCCGGTTCCCGTTCGGGCGCGCCAACGCCGGCCGTGCCGGCTGGGGACGCGGCGGCGGCCTGCACGTCCGCGCGGGTGATGGAGCCCTGCGGGCCGCTCCCGGTCAGCGTGGTCAGGTCCACCCCGAGGTCTTTGGCCAGCTTTCGTACGGGCGGTTTCGCCAGTACGGCGACGCGGCCGGGCGCTGTTGACGCCGGCTCCACGGCCACCGAGGACGCCGCCACCGCAGCCGCAGACTCGGCCGACTCGGCCGACTGTGCCGCCTCCGCGGCGGGCTCCGCTGCCGGGCGTTCGGCCGTCGCGCGCTCCGCCGCGGCGGGGTCCGCCCCACGCTTGCGCGGACGGCGTTTGGTGGCGCCGGGCTTCACCCCGTAGCCGACCAGCACCGGCTGGCGCTTCTCCCCCGCCGCAGGCGCGGCCGCTGACCCGGCCGCCTGTCCCTGACCGGCCGGCTCGGCCGGCTCGGCCGGTGTCTCGGGCTTGGCCAGGTTCTGGTAGGACTCCGGGTCCTGGTCGCCGCCGACCACCGACGTCGTATCGCTGGGCGCGACGTCAACGGCGATGATCGGCACGCCGACGTCTACGGTCTGGCCCTCTTCGACGAGCAGCTCGGCGACCACGCCCTCGTACGGGCACGGCAGCTCGACCACGGCCTTGGCGGTCTCGATCTCTACGATCGTTTGGTTGATCTCGACGGCGTCGCCGGGCTGGACGTGCCACTTGATGATGTCCGCCTCGGTGAGACCCTCGCCGACGTCCGGCAGCTTGAAGTGCTGGAGCTTGGCCATATGCGTCACCACCCGAACGTACGGTCGACGGCGTCGAGAATGCGGTCGAGGTTGGGCAGATACTGCTCCTCCACGCGGGAGGGCGGGTACGGCGTGGAGAACCCGCCAACCCGCAGCACGGGCGCCTCCAGGTGGTAGAAGCAGCGCTCGGTGATGCGGGCGGCCAGTTCGGCGCCGAACCCGCCGAACACCGGCGCCTCGTGGGCGACCACGCACCGGCCCGTCTTGCGCACCGACGCCATGATCGTCTCGATGTCCAGCGGGTTGATCGAGCGCAGGTCGATGACCTCGAGCGACCGCTCATCGTCGGCCGCCGCGGCCTCCAGGCAGGTCTTCACCATCGGCCCGTAGGCGAGCACCGTCACGTCGTCGCCGGGCCGGGCCACGACCGCCTGATGCAGCGGGGGCGCGGCGGCGAGATCCATCTCGACGGGGGCCTTGTCCCAGTAGCGCCGCTTGGGTTCGAAGAAGATCACCGGGTCGGCCGACCGGATCGACTGCTGGATCATCGTGTACGCGTCGGCCGGGTTAGAGCAGGCCACGACGCGAAGCCCGGCGGCGTGCGCGAAGTGCACCTCGGGCGACTCGCTGTGGTGCTCGACCGCGCCGATGCCGCCGCCGCACGGGATCCGTACGACCACGGGCAGCTGGATGGCGCCCAGCGAGCGCATGTGCATCTTCGCCAGCTGGGAGATGATCTGATCGACGGCGGGGAAGACGAAGCCGTCGAACTGGATCTCACATACCGGGCGGTAGCCGCGCAGCGCGAGGCCGACGGCGGTGCCCACGATCCCGGACTCGGCGAGCGGGGTGTCGATGACCCGGCTCTCGCCGAAGTCCTTTTGCAGCCCGTCGGTCACCCGGAACACGCCGCCGAGCTTGCCGACGTCCTCGCCCATGATGAGCACTTTGGGGTCGTCTTCCATGGCCTTGCGCAAGCCGGCGCCGAGCGCCTTGGCCAAGGTGAGCGTTTCGGTCGTCATGACGCGTTCCCCTCCTCATCGGCCCGGCCGGCCCCGTCGGTGCCATCCGCTGCGTCGGCGAAGCCGGCGAGGTAGGCGGCGAACTGCTCCTGCTCCTCGCTGATCAATGCGTGCGGCTCGGCGTAGACGTGGTCGAAAATGCTCATCGGGCCGGGGTCGGGCAGTTCGAGGCACTGCTTGCGCACGTCCATGCCGACCTGCTTGGCCTCGGCGTCGACATCGTCGAAGAAGGCGCTGTCGGCCATCTCGTTCTTGACCAGGTACGCCTTGACCCGCTCGATCGGGTCCTTGAGTTTCCAGGCCTCGAGTTCGGCCTCCAACCGGTAGCGGGTCGGGTCGTCGGTCGTGGTGTGGGCTCCCATGCGGTAGGTGAAGGCCTCGATCAGCGTGGGGCCCTGGCCGTCGCGCGCGCTGTCGAGCGCCTTGCGGGTGACGGCGAGGCAGGCGAAGACGTCGTTGCCGTCGACGCGGATGCCGGGGAAGCCGAAGCCCTGCGCCCGCCGGTACAGCGGGATGCGGGACTGCTTTTCGAGCGGCTCGGAGATGGCCCACTGATTGTTCTGGCAGAAGAACACGACGGGGGCGTTGAAGACCGAGGCCCAAACGAACGATTCGTTGACATCGCCCTGGGATGTCGCGCCGTCACCGAAGTAGGCGATGGTTGCGGCGCCGCTTTCGGTGCCGACGGCGCCGTCGCGCTGGATGCCCATCGCATAGCCGGCGGCGTGCAGGGTCTGGGCGCCGATCACGATCGTGTAGAGGTGGAAGTTGTGTTCCTTGGGGTCCCAGCCTGCGTGGTTCACCCCGCGGTACAGCCCGAGCAGCTTGATCGGCTCGACCCCGCAGCACCATGCGACTGCGTGCTCGCGGTAGGTGGGGAAGACCATGTCCTGGTCGCGCAGGGCTCGGCCGGAGCCGATCTGCGCCGCCTCCTGTCCGAGGAGGGAAGCCCAGATGCCGAGCTCACCCTGCCGGGTCAGGGCTACCGCTTCGAAATCGATACGCCGGACGATGACGAGATCACGGTAGAGATCGCGGATCTCATCGGCCGTCAGTTCCAGCGGGTAGTCGGGGTGTTCGACCCGCTCGCCCTCGGGGGTGAGCAACTGGACCAGCTCGGCGGATGAATTCCGCAGTGTGCCCGGTGGGGCACCGCGTGAGGCGTCGACGGTCACGTGTAACTCCTCGTGCGTTCGGGGCCAGTGCGCGGGGTCGCCGCGACTGACCTGCGTCGCGCCGCCCATCAGAGCGAAATGTGGGTTTACCCGCTATTTGGGCGGATAAGTCGCCACATCACCCTGACCCCCGCGGGTCCCACAGGGGCGGGAGGCTGTTGTGTCATGGTGGCAGACGCCACGCATATGGGCGCAAGCCCGGTCCTTCACAGGATCCCTACCCCGTTCGTTGTGGCGTGCCACTAAGTCTTTTGAGGGCATACGTTTGGGAGGGAGGTGCCCGATATGAGCGAGTCTCTGTTCTCAGTCCCCGGCATGTTGATCGATGGCGAATGGGTTCCGTCTGGCGAGAAAGGCCTGACGGAAGTGCGGAGCCCCTATGACGACACCCTGGTCGCCAAGATCCCGGCGGCGGGCCCGCGCGATGTCGATCGTGCGGTCGCGGCGGCGGCCGCGGCCCTGCGCCGCGGCGACTTCTCGCGGGTGGACCGGGTCCGGGTGCTTGAGCAGACGGCCGCCGCGCTGAACGACCGGCAGGAGCACTTCGCCAGAGCCATCGCGCACGAGGCGGCCAAGCCGCTCAAGACGGCTCGGGTCGAGGCCGCTCGCGCGGTGGAGACGTTCGCGTTCGCCGCTGCGCAGGCCCGCACGTTCGCGGGCGACGTCGTGCCGATCGACGCGACCGCGGCCGGGGCCGGTAAGACGAGTTTCACCCTGCGGGTGCCCGTCGGCGTGGTCGCGGCGATCTCGCCCTTCAACTTCCCGCTCAACCTGGTCGCCCACAAGTTGGCCCCGGCGATCGCGGCCGGCTGCCCGGTGGTGCTGAAGCCCGCGTCGCAGACCCCGTTGTCGTCGCTGTTGCTGGCCGAGTTGCTGCATGGTCTTGGGGTGCCGGCCGGCTGGCTGAACGTCGTCACCGGCTCAGGGTCGGTCGTGGGCGAGGCGCTGGCCACCCACGACGAGGTGGCGTACATCACCTTCACCGGATCGGCCGAAGTCGGCTGGGCGATGGCGGCCAAGGCCGCACGCAAGAAGGTGCGGCTCGAACTGGGCTCGAACGCGCCCTTGATCGTCGACTCGCCGAGCGACTGGCCGACGGCCGCGGCCAAGGTCGCGGTCGCCGGGTTCTCCCATGCAGGGCAATCCTGCATCTCCACGCAACGCATCTACGTCCAGTCCCACATCGCCGACCACTTCGTCGACCAACTCGTCCGCAAGGTCGAAGGCCTCGTCGTGGGCGACCCGGCGGACGAGAACACCGACGTGTCGGCGCTGATCTCCAAGGGCGACACCGACCGGGTCAAGGAATGGATCGACGAGGCGGTCGCGGCCGGCGCCAAGGTGCTGGTCGGCGGCGACCTCACCGGCGAGGGCGTACTGCGACCCACGGTCGTCGAGAACGCCCCGGCCGACGCGCGCCTGCAGTGTCAGGAGGTCTTCGGGCCGGTCGTCACCATCACGCGCTACAACGACTTCGACGAGGCCCTCGTCCTGGCCAACGACTCACGCTACGGCCTGCAGGCGGGCGTCTTCACCTCCGATCTGGGCAAGGC
>CALAED010000674.1 GCA_937891035.1 uncultured Thermomonosporaceae bacterium
GGGAGGAGAAGGACTCCCTGCCCTGGACGGCGTCCGCCGCGGTGTCGGCGAGGGTGAACGCCACATCGGCGCGGCCCGAGGTCACCAGCTTGATGTTGTCAACGGACGCGGAGGTCGCCGACGCGGTGGCCTCGACGCCGTCCAGATTGGAGGTGATGAGTTTGGCGTAGCCGCCGCCGTAGACGTAGTAGACGCCGGTCGTCCCGCCGGTGGCGATCGACAGCCGGGTGCCCTGCTGCGAGCAACCGGTCAGCGCGGAGGCCGCAAGCACCGCCGCGGACAGCATGGTCATGATTTTTTTCATGTGCGGAGTTCTCCTTGGGGTGAGGCGGATCTCCTCAACGCGAGATGGACGACGACCGCCCCGCCGAGCGCGCCGAGCCCGGCGAGCACCGGGCCTGGCTCGAGGTAGAGCAGGAGCACCGCCGCGAGCGCGCACAGCACGCGCTCGGGCCACCGGGCCGGCCCGGCCAGCCAGGCGCCGGTCACCACGGCCAGCGCGGCGACCGCCACGATGGAAACGGCGGTGGCGAGCAGGACGTCCGGCCACGGTTTCAGCCCGAGCAGCGCCGCGCCGTTGTCGGTGAGCACGAACGCGAACGGCACCAAGAAGGCCGGCAGCGTGTATCGCCACGCCATCATCATCGTCCGGAACGCGTCGCCGCCGGTGATCGCCGCCGCGGCGACGGCCGCGAGCGCGGTGGGCGGGCTCACCTCCGACAGCACGGCGTAGTAGAAGACGAACATGTACGCCTCCGGCGCGGCCACGCCGAGGCCGGTGAGGGCGGGCGCGATGATCACGGCCGCGATGATGAACGACGCGGTCACCGGCACGGCCAGGCCGAGAATCCAGATCGCGATGCCCGCGAACAGCGCCGTGAGGGCGAGGTTGCCGCCGGACAGGTCCACCACGATATCGCTCAGCTTCAGGCCGAGCCCGGTCAGCGTGACGACCCCCACGATGATCCCGGCGGCCGCGCAGACCGCGGTCACCGGCAGCACGCTCAAGCTGCCCTGCACAAGCGCCGCCCACAGCCGGCGCGGGGTCAGCCAGTGCCTGCGGTCCAGGAACGACAGCGCGAAGGCGACGGCGGTGGCGATCACGACGGCCTGGAACGGCGAGCGGCCGACCGCCATCACCAAGACGATCAGCCCGAGCGAGCTGAAGTGGTAGCCGAACCGCAGCAGCAGCCGGCCGAGCGGCGGCGTGTCCACCGGTACGGCCCGGGTCCGCAGGCGGCGGGCGTCGATCTCGATGGCGAGGAACACCCCGACGTAGTAAAGGATCGTGGGGACCAGGGCGTAGAGCAGGACCTTCAGATAGCTGATCCGCAGCAGTTCGGCGATGATGAACGCGGCGGCGCCGAGCGTGGGCGGCGACAGGATGGCGCCGATGCCGCCGGCGGCCATGACGCCGCCCGCCTGCTCCGGCGGGTATCCGGCCCGCCGCAGGATCGGCCACGACACCGAGCCGAGGCTCACCGTGGTGGCGACCCCGGAGCCGGACACGGTGCCGAGCAAGAACCCGGCCGTGGTGACCGTACGGCCCGGGGCGGTGCGCGAGCGCCGGAAGGCCGCGAAGCTGATGTCGATGAAGAACCGGCTCGCCCCGGACAGGTCGAGCACGGCGCCGTAGATCGTGAACAGCACGATGTAGGTGGCGGCGACGTCGAGCGGGACGCCGAAGAAGCCCTCGGTCCCCATGTAGAGGTGGTCGACCAGGCTCGGCATGTCGAAGCCGCGATGGCCGATCTCCCAGCCCAGGGGGATGTAGGCGCCGAAGTAGGCGTACAGCAGGAAGGCGACGCAGATCGCGGGCAGTACCCAGCCGACCGTACGGCGAGTGGCCTCCAGGATCAGCAGCGTCAGGCAGCCGCCAAGCATCATGTCCGCGCCGGTGGGGTCGGTGCCCCGGGTGACGAACGCGCCGAAGTCGAGCAGCGGATACACCAGCACCGCCACCGACGCGGCGGCGAGCAGCCAGTCGAGGAGCGCCGGCCGTTGGGCGGCGGCGGCCCGGTCCGGTTCCGCGGCCTCATCCGGCTCACCGGCCCGGCCCGGCTCACCGGCCCGGTCCGGTTCGCTCGATTCGCCCGGTTCGCTCCGTTCGCTCTGTCCCCGCGACCGGCGCAACCGGGCGAGGTCAAGACCGGACCGATAGACGAGGAAGGTGAGCGGCAGCGCCACCGCGAGGAACGTCATGCGGTACTGCATGACCGCGACCGGGCGCAACACCGTCACCAGCGCGTAGCACGACAACAGACCGGCCGCGGTCCAGACGAGTCCCTTGGGTATGCCGGCGAGTCGCCGTGCGGGTCGCTCCTGCTCGTAGTCCTGCGCCACATCTGCCCCCGGTGCTCCCGCGACCGTCATCGGGGCGTCCTCCTCGCGCAAGCTGGCCCGGGTCTACGTACGCGCCGTCACACTCTAAATCCATATTGATCAGGTGGGCCATATGTGGCCGCCATATTCGCCGCGGGCCGCCGCCCTGTTTGGCCTTGTTGCGGCCACCTTGTGCCAACCTGCCGATCGCTGTTGTCAGGGCGGGCACCCCGATCTAGGTTCCGCGCGAACCCTTCTTCAGCGCCCCAGGGCGGGATCGGAGAGTCGAGATGCGCAGACGCCGCATCGTCGGAGTCATCGCCGCGGGTTCGTCGCTCATCCTCGGAATGACGCTCAGCGCGCCGCGGGCCGGCGCCCAGCCGTTCGGTTACGACGACCTCACGCCCATCCAGAAGGCCAAGGCCTCCGGACTGCTCACCGAAACCCTCGGCGCATCCGCGACCAGGCAACAACGGGCGGCGACCGCCGCCGTCGCCCGTGCCGCCGCACCGGACTGCGACAGGGGCCGTGGCGGCAACATCAAGGTCAACCAGAACTGCCTCAACGACACCGACCCGGACCTGCACGGCCGGGGCCAGGCGCAAAACGAGACATGGGTGTCGGTGAATCCGCACAACCCCGACCAGCTCATCGCGGGCTACAACGACTACCGCCGCGGCGACGGCACCTGCGGGATCTCCTACTCGACCGACGGCGGCCGGCACTGGGCGGACGCCACGGCGCCGAACGGGTTCGTCCGCGGCACCGCCTTCGGCGCCAAGCCCCGGCAGTACTTCCAGTCAGGCGGCGACCCGGGCATCGCCTGGGACAGCCGGGGCAACGCCTATTACTCCTGCCTGATGTTCAAGCGGGGCATCGCCATCTCGCCCGACATCGACCAGTCGAACGGCATGTACGTCTTCCGCTCGACCGGCACCGCCGGGGCGTCGTGGAACTTCACCGCCCGGCCGGTGGTCGAGCACAACGACGTGGCGGGCGCGGGCGACCACCTCGAGGACAAGGAGTTCATCGCGGCCGACGCCAACCCGCGCAGCCCGTTCCGGGACCGCGTCTACGTGACGTGGACGCGGTTCGCCGCCGACGGCACCGCCTACATCCTGGCGGCGCACTCGGCGGACTACGGTCAGACCTTCAGCGCCCCCGTGCTGGTCAGCGCCGACTCCGCACTCTGCCAGGAGACTTTCGGCGTCCCCACACCACGGGGCCGGTGCAACATCAACCAGTTCTCCGAGCCGGTGGTGGGACCCGACGGCGCGCTCTATGTGGTGTGGGCGAACTCCAACGCGGCGAACACGGGCAACGACAACCGCTCCCAGATGCTGGTGGCCCGTTCCACCGACGGCGGCGTCACCTTCTCGGCGCCGGTGAAGGTGGGCGACTACCACGAACTGCCTGACTGCGACACCTACCAGGGCGCGGGCAAGAACCCCGGCCGGGCCTGCGTGGTGGAGAAGGGCGCGACGACCAACTCGATCTTCCGCGCGGCCAACTACCCGATGGCCGCCGTCGACCCGAAGAACCCGAAGAGGCTGGTCGTGACCTACGGCTCCTACATCAACCGCAATTCCAACGAGTCCAAGGGGTGCGCCCCCGCCGGCTTCAGTGCGGCGCTCAACGGCCTGTACGACGGCGTCAAGAACGGCGGCTGCAACAACGACATCGTCATCTCCACCTCCACGGACGGCGGCGCGACCTTCACCGGAACCACGACCAACGTGCGGAGCCTGCCCGTGGTGACCGATGGATCGCGGCAGGCCACGACCGACCAGTTCTGGCAGGGCACCGTGTTCAGCCCGCGCGGCACGCTGGTCACCGCGTACTACGACCGGCAGTACGGCAACGCCAACGTGACCGGCTTTTCCGACGTCACCCTCACCGCCGACCGGGGCATCGAGCACCGGCGGGTGACCGGATCGAGCATGCCGCCGACCACGCAGTTCAGCGGCCAGTTCTTCGGTGACTACATCATGGTCGCCGCGACGGCGACCAAGGCGTTCCCCGTCTGGTCCGACACCCGCGCGGAGGCGACGTTCGTCTGCCCGGGCACCGGGCAACCGGGCGTGCCGCCGCGGCTGTGCACCGGGCCGCCGCCCGGACCGCAGACGCTCGAAACCGCCAACGATCAGGAGGTCCTCACCGCGATAGTGCCGATCGGCTGAGGCCCGGGTACGCGCGGCAAAGCCCAGGAGGCCGGCGGCAGGCGAAATCGCCCCAACCGCCTCCTGGGCGGCCCGCGCACTCACTCCGACGGCCCGCGATGCCGCTCAGCCGACCGCCCGGTCGCCCCGGTCGCCCCGGTCGCCCCATGCCGGCCCTGGCGGTCAGCTATCGGCGGCGGGCTGCACCTCGTCGCGGTAGACCCAATACAGCATCCGCAGGTTCGGGTGCTCGGTAACGCTCCACAGCCGGTGGCCGTCGGTGTTGTTCTCGTCGTAGCCGAACGCCTCGGCGCCGCGCGTCCCCGCGATGCTCCACGCGTTCCGGCCGCCGTGGTCGCTGTAGACGGTGCCGGGCCGCACGACGCCGTTGCCATCGGTGTAGGAGGTGTTGTAGTAGACCGTGGTCCGCTGGGCGCTGTTGTAGTGGGCCGCGACCCCTTGGATCCGCGGCGTGTAGGTGCCGTACACCGTCGTGGAGGTGACCACGCCGCCGGTGGCGCGCAGCGAGCCGTCGGCGTTCAGCGGCCAGCGCACCACCCGTACCGGCCGGCCGGCCACCACGCCGGCCGTCCGCCGGTACTCGCTGCTGACCAGCCCCGGCGTGGGATAGCTGTTGTCCACCGACACGGTGCTGAAGCACAGGTTGCGGCCCGGCCCGTCCGGCGCCTGGGTGTCCGGCTTGCAGGTGCCGGCCGACGTGTCGTAGGCGTACCTGCCCTCCTCGAACAGCGCGTACTTCGCGCCGCGCGCGTAGAACCTGTTGTCCGCGGCGTCCAGGCCGAGGCCGGTCTTACCGGTGGCGACCTGGTAAGGCTTGCTTAGGTTGAACACCCGGAAGCCGCCGGCGGTGTCGGCGACGTACAGGTGGTTGCCCGCCACCGCGATGCCGCCGGCGTGCAGGCCGAGGTCGCTTACGGCATTCGTGCTCAGATCGGCGCGCACCGGCTGTACGTCCTGCATCGCCAGCCGGCCGGAGTCGGTCGTGGCGGGCACGGCGAGCAGGACGATCCGGTAGCTGCCGTTGGTCCCCGCCGAAGGCCGGGCGCCGACCGTGATCCGGGTCATGTCCGTCTCGCCCGCGCTGTTGCGGTGGTACCAGCTGAGCAGCACGCCGTTGAGGGTCGATGTGCGGCTGATGCCCACGCCCTGCGGGTACCAGGTGTTGTACGCGTCGTCGCCGGTGAAGCACCACGCGCCGAGCCGCACCTTGGCGTCCATCGCGTCCATCGCGTTGTTGCCGGCCGGGCAGCCGCTCTTCCAGCGCAGCGTCCGGTTGCCGTCGGCGACCACGGTGGACATCTGGGCTCGGCTGATGCCATGTGTGCCGTCGTCGACCAAGTCGTCGATCGCGGCGAGCGCGGCTGGGTCGGTGGGCCGCCAGGTGAGCTTGAAGGTGGCGTTGATCGTCCCGGTCTCTCCGGGGTGACCGGGATCGACCGGGGCCGACGCCAACCGGACGGGGATGGAGCCTGTGGTGCCGACGGCGCAGCCGAGGCCGGTCAACGCGATGGCGGACACGATGAGCTGACGGCGCAAACGCATGCCGCGTTTCTCCCTTACAGGTCTTAGCGGGACAAACCAGTGTGAATCGCACGCGACCGTAGCGGATCTTGAAGGCGTCATGGGGAGTGCCGGCGACATCTGCCACAAGATCCCATTTTGAACAAGTGGCCGCTTGGCTACTTTCGTGGCGGGGGAGGTGGACGGCCGCCCGTCGCGGTGCCCCTCCGTTCGGTGCCCCGCTCGACCATGGACCGGTGGTCCCGCGCGGAGTAGCCTCCAGCTGAGAGAGCGCTCTCTCACGCCGTCGTCACCGGCCTGCCGTGCTCGCGGGCGAAGGCGCGAGGACAGGCGCGTGTCCGTCTTGTGGACGGCCGATGCCGAGAAGGTAGGTCGGGTCTCATGGTGCTGGCACACATCAGCGCAACCGCGTTCGGCCGGCGGCTGCTTGCCGCGTCGGTGGCCTTGGTGACGTTCTCGGCCATCGTCTGCACGGGCATCGCGGCCGCCTCGTCAGCGCGCCCCGCGCCGGCCGCCGGGCAGCCGGACTTCGGGCCGAATGTGAAGATCTTCGACCCGTCGATGCCGCAGAGCGAGATCCAGGCGACCGTCGACGCGATCGCGAGCCGGCAGGTCGACGACGAGATGGGGACCGGGCGGTACGCGTTGCTGTTCAAGCCCGGCACGTACGGCTCGCCCGATCATCCGCTGATCTTCCAGGTGGGCTACTACACAGAGGTCGCCGGGCTTGGGCGTTCGCCGACCGACGTCACGATCAACGGGCACGTCGACGTCTACAACCGGTGCCTGACCCCGACCAACTGCATCGCCCTGGTCAACTTCTGGCGGTCCCTGTCGAACCTGACCATCAACGTCGCAGGACTGTCCGGCTGCCGGGCGGCGGGCAACTTCTGGGCCGTCTCGCAGGCGGCGCCCATGCGACGGGTCAACGTGACCGGCGGCACGCTTTCGTTGATGGACTTTTGCACCGCGGGCCCGCAGTTCTCGAGCGGCGGCTTCATATCCGACTCGGTGACCGGCGACATCATCAACGGATCGCAGCAGCAGTTCCTGGTACGCGACAGCAGCATCGGCCAGTGGTCGAACGCGGTCTGGAACCAGGTCTTCGCCGGTGTCCGGGGGGCGCCCGACCAATCCTTCCCCGACCCGCCATACACCACGCTGCCCACCAACCCGGTGAGCCGGGAGCGGCCGTACCTCTACCTCGACACCGCCGGCGGCTACCAGGTGTTCGTGCCGGCCGGCCGGACGAACTCCGCCGGCCCCACCTGGCGGAACGGCCCGACGCCCGGCCGCTCGATCCCCCTGTCGGACTTCTATGTGGCCAGGCCGTCCGATTCGATCGCGACCATCAACAGCCACTTGGCCCGCGGCAAGCACCTGCTGCTGACGCCCGGGGTCTACAACGTCGACCGATCCATCATGGTCGGGCGTCCCGGCACGATCGTGCTCGGCCAGGGCATCGCGACCCTGACCGCCGTGCGCGGCGCGGTGCCGCTTCGGATCGCCGACGTCGGTGGCGTCGACATCGCCGGCATCATGATCGACGCCGGTCCGGTGAACTCGCCGGTCCTGACGCAGGTCGGGCCGCGGCATGGCCACGGTCATGGGAAGGGTCATGGGAGCGGTCCCGCCGACCCGTCCGGCGCGACGGTCCTGCACGACGTGTTCTTCCGCATCGGCGGGCCGCACGTCGGCAAGGCCACCGTCAGCCTGGAGGTCAACAGCGACAACGTCGTCCTCGACAACATCTGGGCATGGCGCGCCGACCACGGCGTCCCGGGGTCGGTCGGCTGGGACGTCAACACCGCCGACACCGGCGTCGTCGTCAACGGCGACAACGTGACCGCCACCGGACTCTTCGTCGAGCACTACCAGAAGTACAACGTCGTCTGGAACGGCGAGAACGGCAAGACGATCTTCTTTCAGAACGAACTGCCCTACGATCCGCCGAACCAGGCCGCCTACCAGCACGACGGCGTCCTCGGCTGGGCCGCCTACAAGGTGGCGGACCGGGTCGAGACCCACGAGTTGTGGGGCGGCGGCAGCTACGTCTTCTTCAACGTCAATCCGGCGATCCACGCGACCCGCGGCTTCGAGGTGCCGGTCACCCCGGGCGTACGGATGAACCACCTGCTCACCGTCAACCTGAGCGCCGGCACCATCGACCACGTCGTCAACGACACCGGTGCGCCGGTGACGACCGATGCCATCGGCGTCCCCAGCTTCGTGGTCGGCTTCCCGTAGCACGCGGACCGGAGGGCACGCGTCCAACCCCGGTACGCCCATTCGTGTCGTGCGACTCGGTGCGGTTTCGCCGCGATCGCTCCCCGGGAGTGGCGCCGTCACCGCCGTCACTCGGCGACGAGGCGGTAGGCGCGGATCACCTCCTGCACGACGGCGTTGCCCCGCGGGTCGCTCGCGCTGGCGCGGAGCGACACGAAGCCGTTGGTTGAGGCCAGATCGGGCTGCCTGACGTGGACGACGTACTCCCGCCCGTCGTCGCGTTCGGCGGGGAGCGGCACCCAGGTCGAGCCGTCGTCGTAGCTGGCCCGCACGCTGACGTTCCCGATGGGTCCGGCCGGCACGCCGGGCTGATGCCGTACGCCGATCCGGAACGATGTCATGGTGCCGGCCCGGATGGTGTTGCCCGTGCTCACCGGCAGGTCGTAGTCGAGGTCGATGATGGGCAGCACCGCCTCGCCCCGCGCCGATGTGAACGTCCATGTCGTCTTCGAGCGCGGTACGACCGCGCTCCCGACGATCGGCGGAAAGTCGGCGGTGAGAGTGAAGGTCGCGCGGTCGGCCGGGGCGGCCACGTCACAGGTCAAGACGGAAAAGCCGAACGGCGGGCACTGGCCGAGCGGCACGCCGTCCCGGGACAGTGAGGTGTAGCGGCCATAGCCGAAGAAGCCGTTGCTCACATGCGTGGGATCGCCGTCGGTGAAGCCGGCCAGCCTGATATGGAGCCGGTCACCGTCGCGGACCGACCTGATCCCCGCCTCGATCGGCACGCCGGGAGCAACCGGCGCCCGCCCCCACGACGTCGTGGCGGTGCCGGGCGGGTACGAGCGGGTGGCCGACCATTGCACCCTGGAGTCCTGCAGCAGCGACTCCCGCCATGGCACGTGTGCGGTCACGTACTCCATCCTGGTAAGGCCCCCGTGCCAGTCCTCCGCCTCCCTGGCCACGACGCCGCAATACCCGCACACCGCGTCCACCGCGGGAAACCGCTTGGCGAAGAAGCGCTGCGGACGGCCGGCGTCCAAGCCGTGGTAGCCGGTCCGCACTCCCGCGAGCCGGTCCGGCTGGTAGATCAGGTTCGTGCCCAGCGCGTCTCGCTCACGGAAGACCAAGTCGTACAAGTAGGTCGCGTGCGGGCTGCCGGACAGCGTGACCCGCACCGTCTCGCCCCGGACCGCGCCGCGCGGGCTCGGC